>JANRLZ010000590.1:0-1755 GCA_033762055.1 Saprospiraceae bacterium | reverse complement strand
TAATCCATCTGGTTGAGCGCCATCAATTCTTTCAGCGTTTTTTGCATGCCGTCAACAGATCCGTCGAGGAAAATGATGTTGCCTTTGCCATGTTCGGTGAAATTTTTCACCGCTTCTGTCCACATCGAGAAGAGAATCACCGAGGTATCGAGATTGGCATTTTGCATTTCCTTGGCCGCCTGGCTCATGCCACGCGCCACTTCCTCACGGAACAGCGCCACGGCCTGACCGCGCATTTTGGCGGCTTCACGTTCGGCTTCAGCAGAAATTTTGATGGCGTTGCCCTCTGCCTCCGCCGCCTTGGTTTTGGTGATGAGCAATGCCTGACCTTCGTTCTCTGCAGCAGCTTTGAGGTTGTTGGCCGCCACAATTTTCGACATGGATCGCATCACCTCCTCGTCAAACGTAATATCATTGATTTGCAGGTCAATAAGATGAAAACCCCAGTCTTCCAGCATGTGGTCAATATTGGTCTTTACCGCTTCGGTGATTTCACGGCGCAGCGACAGAATTTCCTGCTGTTTTTTTGTTGCCACAAAAGAACGGATGTTGCCTTCCACCGTACGGGTCAGCGTCGCCATAAAATCGCGGTCGCTGACAAAACGAAAGGCCACTTTTTTTACCGTTTCTTCTGCATTGTCCATCACGGAAAAAAGCAACAGCGAAGTGAAATGTACATTTGCCTGGTCGGAAGTAACGGCCTGGAAGGTCAATTCCGCCGCCCGGTTTTGCACTGATATACGCTTGAAAACCTGTTCGATCAGCGGAATTCGAAAACTTAAACCAGGGTACAAGGTGCGACTGTATTTACCGAAAATGGTGGTAATAGCTACCGTGCCCTGTTGCACTGTTACAATACTCAAAAAGATGAGTACCAGAATAATAGGAATGTAATACATGGTATCAGGTTGGAAAGTTTGATGTTGAATTGCAAAGGTTCGGGTAAATCCGGCTCCTCACAAGCGCCGATCGGTGAATCTCCGACCAAGACCGGCTAACTCGGCGTGAAGATGGGCATTTTTTCGCCAAAATCAACTGTTTCGTTTTGCCGGCGACTGATAAAGCATAAACACTGCGGGCAGTTTTTCCAGTGTTTTTACCCCCGATTTCCCCCATTCGCGCACCGACAGGGTGCAGGTAAATTCTTTCCCGCCGCTTAAATCCTGCGCCACGCCAAAAAGTGTTTGGGGGTGCAGCGATTGCAAGGCTACCTCCAGCACCATTTGGACCCGATAAGGGGTTTCGATAAACAACTGTGTCTGATCGTTTTGGGCTGATAATTTTTCGATGCGCCGCAAGTCGCCGGCAAGTTCGACCCGCTTGGGCGAAAGATAGCCGTGAAAAGTAAATCGTTGTCCGTTCATTCCCGAAGCCATCAGAGCCAGCAACAACGATGAGGGGCCCGTCAGGGGCGCTACTTTGACACCCTTGCGATGTGCCAGCGCCACGATCGCTGCGCCAGGATCGGCGACGCCCGGACAACCTGCTTCCGACAACACCCCCACGTCTTTACCGGCCGCGACGGCCGCGAGAAATGCCGCTTCCGCTTCTTCCGTGCCGCGTTCCATTTCAACAAAAACCATCTCCTGAATACTTCGGGCAGGCCCCAGGCTTTTGATAAAATGGCGGGCCGTTTTGGCGCGTTCCACCAAAAAAACATCCAGATTGCGGGCTATTTCCTGCACGTATGGCGGTATCGTATGCAGGGCTTCTTCCGCTATCGGACAAGGAATCAGGTATAAGACAGCCAAAACA
>JANRLZ010000589.1:0-11639 GCA_033762055.1 Saprospiraceae bacterium | reverse complement strand
TAGGAATACGTAGCCCGTGTTGCTCAAACCGGCAATCCGCTCCACGCTCGTCCGGGCGATGGATTATGTGTAATACATCATTCCCGTTCGTACAAGTCATATATATTTTCCCGTCAGGCGCCAGCATGGGCTGATAAAACGTGGTATTAAAGGGCGATTGATAGCCGTCGAAAATATCTATCAGGGTGGCACTGCTACCTATGTCGGCAGCATACAAATCATACTGCCAAAGGTGAAAACCGGTGGATAAATAAAGCAAACGCGAATTGGGTGAAATGGCTACACCGCTTACACTTGCTTCAATTTCAAAGGGAATATTTAATGGAAGGGTAAAATATCCTGTACAACGATCGAACCGACTGATTCGTAAACCATTGGAAGGACTTGCACGAACATAGGTTGTGCCGTCCGGTGAAAATACACCATGGTTTAAATAATAGCGATAATCCCAGTCATCACCGTGAGGTTGCTCGTAAGGCCCTGTAAACCCTTCCGGCGTAAGCAACCAGGTAAGGAAAAGATTTGATCTGGTTTTGGGCAAAACAATCCACCAATCTCTTCCATTGGCATGTTTAACCGCAGTCAATATGTCACAAACTTTTTCATTAAAAAGTAGAGATTGGTTTTTTATGGTTACAGCACCCAAATTATTCATTGTATCCATTTTTATTACAGAATACAACAAATTAAATTCGCCGTCTTCTCCTTCAAACTGCATGTGAATTATTACATACCTGTTTTTATTGCCCGGCCAGGGTAATGTTAGTACGCCTTGTTCAAGCGGATAACCAAACGCACAATACACCTCATGCTCCAAACCCGGATTCAAATCATCTCCATTGGCCATGATCTGGTGCGCAGCATTGGCAATTTGGCACCCGTTGGTATAAAATTGCAATGCGCCGCCCGAATCGCTGATCATGGAAATGGCTTTAAATCGAAAAGGGATATCAAACCTGCTTGTATCGTATGGGTATATATTAAAATCTAATTTTGATCCACCAATTTTAGGATGCGGATCATCAGGCTCATAACCAAATAGCCACACATAATCATGTTTTACCTGCGCTTCCAATTGAAGCGCTAAAAGTGTGATCGCAAGAACAAGGAAATTTTTCATAGAGAAAAAAGCCCCGCCTCCCTGTTCAGACTAAGAGACGGGGCGTAGTTGTTGTTAGTGTTTAATGGCTACTTTTTGTGTCAGGGTTATCCCTTTTTCGCTTGACAACACCAGAATGTAGATACCATCCGGCACAGGCCGCAAATCAATGGTTAATTGTTTGCCCGGGGGCCAATTGCCCGATTGAACAAGGGCGCCGGCGCTGCTGCTCAGCGTCCAGCGGCCGGACAGCTCCTGATCCAGCACGACCCGAATTTCTCCCGTTGTGGGATTGGGCTGGATCATCATCGGGACAGGTGCTTCACCGGCGGTATTTTCCTGCCATTTGATTCGATTGCCCGCAGCGCCAAATTCAGTGGATGCGATCAATGGATAACGCTCGCACTCCGGCATATACTGCCAGGCATGTCGTACCGCAGCGCCGGAATTCAGCGGATTCGAATACGCGAGGTTTATCATGTCGGCATAACCGGCTGAAGCGGCGGAATAACCCAACTGGGTTTTTAATTCCCAGGTTTTAAGGGTTTTCCAGGCCTGTTCATAAGTTTGGCCCACACTCATGGATTGCAACTGGTTAAGCGACGTTTGCAGATGACTCGTCCAGCCCGGTTCGATCGCGGCCAACAAATTGGCAATATCAGTCGTGATGGATTGCATTTGCAGCACTTTGGCATCAAGGACGGGATTCGAGCCGCCGTTGTAAAACCCATTGGAAAGATCAGGCGCCGTGTTCCCCTGGTTCAAGGCTTCGATTTCTGTCTGAAGGGCATCGCGCTGGGTATATAGCGATTCGAGTTGGGTAAGCTGTGCGGCGCTCAGATAGGGCGTGCTTTCCATCAATACCTCCAGCAATGCAGCCTGCCCCGTCGAAGTGTTCAATTGCTGGTTGTAAAATGTCTGCAAGACCGGTTCATTCGTCATCGCGGAAGGCGTTTGAATCAGGGTTTTCATCAACCCGCGCCCCACTTCCCAACTTTCGGCAGCCGATAAATACCCGGATGGCAACTGCCCGCCTGCGTACTGACGTTCAAACTCGGATATCGGCATACTCCCGGGAATGCAATGCTCCAGAGGCCCCTCTAGGAAAGTGAACCACCCTGTTTGCGGCTGTGTTTTTGTCGGAAAAATCACCTTGTTGTTTTCCTGCTCGACAATAAAAGCCGATTGAGCAGGGCTTGCATCACACTTCGCTGCAAAACTTGAATATTGCGCGTCGTCTTCGAGCCACATATTGCCTTTGCGGGTTTGCAGGCCGATTCTTCCTGCGGAACCGGGGATATCTTCAATTAATAACCCGAAAGCATGCGCATTGATGTGGTTCACCGACCATACCGTACCAGTATTACCACCCTGAAAATGGAATCCGTTGCTTCCGCCACCGCTGGTATTGTTGCAGTAGGTTGCGTTGAGCGACTTTTGGATGTGAAAATTGCATTGATGTCCGCCCAGGCATTTATTATCCCGCAACTGGTGTCCGATACCGCTGCAATCGGTTAAAAAAATTCCGAAGTCGTCGCCTGCACCGCCATCGGAATTGCAGCGATTATTTTCAATCAGCAGGTTATTGGTTTGGTTGCCGTAGGCAATAATTCCGAATGAAATATCGGAGGTTCCGGTTTCATCCACCTGGTTATTATTAATTCTTGCCTGATTGGTTGCCGGATAGGGGCAGCGCAAATCAATACCGGATAGTTGTGCCGATGAGCCGGGGTTGATGATGTTTATGGTGTCGTATGTAATTCGAACACTTGCCGGATTAGAAGGCCTTTCGACATAAATGCCGGACTTGTTGGAGGATGCATTCATCGTAAAACGGCACCCTGAAACAAATTGACCTCTTTCTTTGGTATCGGTTGACCGAATTCCATACAGGGTGGTGCCACGAAACTGCGCATATCGAATGGTGGTTGTGCTTGCTGTAGCATGAATACCCGCCAGCGCACAACTTTCAAATTCGCAGTGCCCAAATCGGACGCCCCCGGAAATCGTACCGCCGGTGATCAGGGTACTTTTGTTTTTGGCTCTGATTCCGCATCCGGTGGGAACTCCCATTTCAGGTGTAGGCCGCATGTTTTTGAAACTGCAATTGTACACAAACACCGTAGCCTTGTCTGTTTCTATGCCAAATTGAAAATTAATGAATTGATTGACCCACCACCAATAATAACCATCCTCCTCGTCGTTTGGGTCATAAACAAAGGTCGTTCCAATAACCGCCGTGCAATTTGCTACGCTGATGCCGGTTCGCGGTGTTTCGCTTGACCCTGGAATGGTTCCGGCGCCCGAAAATAAATTCTGGTAAAATGAAGAAAACTTGAGCGTAGCACTGGCGTCGGTACATAAAATTCCGTTTCTGTTTCTACGAAATGAATTTTCAATCAATAAGGATGCCGAGGTTCGATACCCGGATTTGAAGGTAAGACCATTGTCGGCGCCCCAGATACTACATCTTTGAAATTGGATGGCCGCTGCATGATTAATGGTAATTCCTTTCCAGGTATGGTTTTCGCAAGGGGCAAACTCTGATTCATATCCTACCAAATCTACCTGGCCGGAAGTTACCATGTCGGCATCCACCGCAAAAAATACCTTGCAATTCGTGAATGTAAAATTTTTATCAATCGTGAATGTTCCAACCACTTTAATGTTCAATCCGGTAACTTCTGATTGACCGGGGAATGCCGCAGATGCTGATGCATTGTTGCCCGCAGCGCCGCTTCCCACTTCCCGATTGATCGTGATATTCATACATGTCGGTGCAAGCGGGGTAGCATGTTCAATATAACCCGGGTCAGGGTAACAAGTGGTTTGTGCAACAATCGCCTGGATTGATACCAACATCAAAAATAACGCAGCAGTGAGTGGCTGCAATATGTGTCGGCGTGTCGGCGTGTCGGCGTGTCGGCGTGTCGGCGTGTCGGCGTGTCGGCGTGTCGGCGTGTCGGCGTGTCGGCGTGTCGGCGTGTCGGCGTGAAATTAAATGCTTTTTCATCATTTGTGGTGTTTAAAATTGTGAAAAATGATGTAACCCCCGCCGGAATCCCCGGCGGGCAACTTTGCCATAAGAATCACACAGTACACAGTAAGGGAATGGAAGCGCGATTAAAACAGAGCATACAACACCCGGCGGCGCGTGTGCCGCCCGATTCCTGCCATACCCTGAGAAACCGTTTTAAGCGCTCCTCCGGTCTAAAAAAGCATTTTCCTTTGTCCAACAGCGTTGCGTTTTTTCACCATAATTAATCCCATTATGGTTGCAAAACACGCCTTGTTGGCCTTTGGAAAATATCTTTTTTAGCCTCAGACGAGCGGTTAAAACAGTTTCTGAAATGATTATTGAACAGATCTGTCCTGCGTTTGCGCCTACGCGTAATAACTAACTATTTAATTCTGGTAGTAAGGAAAGGAGAACTCCGGCGAAACGCATACAAATATACTTTTCATTTATCACACTACCAAGCCATCTCCGGAAATTTAACACTTCCGCTATTTTTTGTCATTTGACGACGAATGCCGGTCCGGACTTTTCATACGCCGGGAGAAAACGTACAACAGTCATTTTCCGCCGCGCCCCTCATTCCCCTTCAAAAAACTTGTGAAAAAACAGCACCTGATAGTCCACAGCATTTCCCCAGTATTCGGCATTGTGTTCGCCGGGGCGTTCGGTGTATTCATGTTCGATGCCGGCAGCGAGCAACCGACGGTGCATTTCACGGTTGGGTTCAAGGAAAAAATCGCCGATGCCGCAGTCTATAATCAGGGGGAGTTTTTTGCCTTTCAGGCGCTCCACCAGGGTGACGGCGGAGGCCTCCTCCCAATGTTTCCAATGGCTGATTGGGTCGCCCAGCACGCCTTTTAAATCCCAGTCGTTTTTTTTGAATGGCCGCAAATCCAGTCCGCCCGCCATGCTCCCTGCCGCGCCGAAAATGTCGGGATGCTTGATGGCCAGGGTCACAGCACCATGGCCGCCCATGCTCAACCCGGCAATCGCGCGCCCCGAGCGGTCGCGACGGGTATGGTAATAATAATCAATAAAGCCCACCACTTCCTGCGAGATATATGTGTCGTACCGCACCGTCGAGTCCACCGGACTGTCGAGGTACCAACTGTCGTAGCCGCCGTCGGGACAAACGATGAGCATTTGATAGGTATCGGCGTGGCGGCGGAGTTGCGGGGCGTCGCCCAGCCAGCCGGCGAAATTGCCGCTCCAGCCGTGCAGCAGATACAGTACCGGATAGGGTTTTCCGGTAGCGCTGTAATTTTCTGGAGCAACTACCAGACATTTTATGTTTTTACGCATGGCGGCGCTGAAGATCTCCAGCGTGTCGAGATAAGATGCGTGAGCGAGCGTCGGCACAAGCAAGCAATTGAAAATGAGGATTTTAACGAAATGAGTACGTTTCAAGACAAGAACAATTTTGGACAAAAGTACGCCAAGCGGATTTGAACGCGCCTACCCCGATTTAGTTATTGGCATTCCTTTTGATTTCTCCGTTCAAACATATTTTTGAAACGTGATGAGAAAACTTCCTTTACTCCTTTTTTTGACGGTCTGTTGTTGTCTGCAACAACCGCTCCTTGCCCAAAACCAGGCGTTCAAAAACGCCATCCATGCCAAACTGAACTTTATTGACTACGGCCTGCTTTTCGACAACAACCTGAAATTAGGCCAGGGCTTTGAATTTGCCTACTTCCGCAACGTAGCGCCTGCGCTCAATGTGGGGGTTCCGCTCAAACTCGGCCTGGCCAAGTTGCCGGCCGTCACAGAGGGCGAAGACGGGGGCAATACCGTCACCGCCGGCGCCGATCTGCAATTCCGCCTCGAAAACATGAAAAGCGAAGCAAAAGTCATTCCTTTTGCTTTTGGCGGCGCAGGATACATGTTTGAAAAAAACAACAGTCACGTGCAATTCCCTTTCGGGGCCGGACTTCATTTCCGACTTTCGCCCTACGCTTTTATCAATGTGCAGGGCGAATTCCGCAAAGCGCTGGTAGATAATCGCGACAACCTGCAACTCGGCATCGGCTACGTTTACCTGCTGCATAAATCAGAAACGCCGGCCATTCCGCCGCAAGTGCTGCAATATGACCAGGATCGCGACGGCACCCCCGATTCACTCGACGTTTGCCCCACCCTCGCCGGCCCGCCTACGGCACTCGGATGCCCCGATAATGACAACGACGGCCTGGGCGACGCAGAAGACGATTGCCCCGAAGAACCCGGCTCCATTGAAACCAACGGCTGCCCCGATTACGACAACGACGGTTTTGCCGATAAACTCGACGACTGCCCCACCGAAGCAGGGCCCTGGAAAGGCTGCCCCGATGCCGACTTCGACGGTATTCCCGACAAAGACGATAAATGCCCGAATGAAAGAGGCTCGGAAGCCAATATGGGCTGCCCCGATTCACCCGACAGCGATGGCGACGGTACGCCCGATGCCGAAGACCTTTGTCCCGATAAAGCCGGCGCCAACCGCGGCTGCCCCGATACCGATGGCGACGGTATTGCCGATAACTACGACGAATGTCCGGAAGAGGCCGGCGTTGTGGAACGCAATGGCTGTCCGGAACCCAAAGATCGCGACGGCGACGGCGTGGCCGATGAAAAAGACCAGTGCCCCGATCTGGCCGGTACGGCGAAAAATAACGGCTGTCCGGAACCCAAAGACCGCGACGGCGACGGCATAGCCGATGAAAAAGACAAATGCCCCGATGAAGCCGGCACGAAAGAACGCAACGGCTGTCCGGAACCCAAAGACCGCGACGGCGACGGCGTGCCGGATGAAAAAGATAAGTGCCCCGATGAAGCCGGCACGAAGGAACGCAACGGCTGTCCGGAACCCAAAGACAGCGATGGCGACGGCGTGACGGACGACAAGGATCAGTGCCCGGAGGTGGCGGGAACAAAGAAAAACAAGGGTTGTCCGGAAGTAAAAGACAAAGACCGCGACGGTGTGCCGGATCAGGACGATCCATGTCCGGACAAGGCCGGCGAGATGGGTGGTTGCCCCGACACTGACCGCGACGGCATCGCCGATCATTTGGATAAATGTCCGAACATTGCCGGGGTTCCGGCCAATTTCGGATGCCCGGTGGAGAAGCCTGAAATCAGCGAAGCCCGGGAGAAGCTGGCTACGGCGGCTCGCGCGGTACAATTTGAAAGTGCCAAGGCAATCTTGAAAGATGCTTCGTATGACATCCTCGACGAAGTGGTGGCACTCATGCGTAAGAACCCGACGTATTCGCTTTCGATCAGCGGTTTTACGGATGACGTAGGCGATGATGAAGACAACCTGAAACTTTCGCAGGATCGGGCCAGGGCTTGTTACGACTACCTGATTTTCAGGGGGATTAAAGCGGATCGTATTCGTTACGCCGGTTTTGGCGAAGCGCGTCCGATTGCCAGCAACGAAACGCCCGAAGGCCGCGAATTGAATCGCCGGGTGGAATTTGAACTGGTCGTGGAATAGGCGGCAGGCACACTACAATTTGAGAGGGGGCACATTTTCCGCAGGAAAACATGCCCCCTCTTCTTTTTCAAGGTGTAGCTGCACATTTTTATCCTTTTTTAACCTTGTTGTCCGATTTTTTAAGGTTCGGGTCTGCCTGAAACCGGCATATTTGCATGAACAATTCAGCCGAACCATTATCATGTCACAGAAAAAAATCTTCATCAACGAGTCGGAAATCCCCACGCACTGGTACAACATCGTGGCCGACATGCCGAACAAACCCTTGCCGCCCCTGCATCCCGGCACCCGACAGCCGGTAGGCCCCGACGATCTGGCGCCACTTTTCCCCATGCAACTGATTCTGCAGGAAGTGAGCGCCGAGCGCTATGTGGAGATTCCCGATCAGGTACGCGATATTTACCGGATATGGCGCCCTTCCCCCCTGTATCGCGCTACCGGTCTGGAAAAAATGCTCGACGCGCCGGTCAGGATTTATTACAAATACGAAGGAGTGAGTCCGAGCGGCTCGCACAAACCCAATACGGCGGTTGCACAAGCCTATTACAACCACCAGGAAGGCGTAAAACGTATCACAACTGAAACAGGCGCCGGCCAGTGGGGAACAGCCCTGAGTTTTGCCTGCGCACAATTCGGGATTGAATGCGAAGTGTACATGGTGCGCATCAGTTTTGATCAGAAGCCCTACCGGAAAATCATGATGAACACATTCGGCGCAACGGTACACGCCTCGCCGAGCAACCGCACCCAGGCGGGGCGCAATGTACTTGCAGCCGATCCTGATTCGACCGGCAGTTTGGGGATTGCCATTTCGGAGGCCATTGAAAGGGCAGCAGGTGATCCGGATACCAAGTATGCCCTTGGCTCTGTGCTTAATCACGTATTAATGCACCAGACCATCATTGGCCAGGAAGCCCTGAAACAGATGGAATACGCCGGCGATTTTCCGGATGTGGTGATTGCGCCGCTGGGTGGCGGCTCCAATTTCGCCGGCTTGTCGTTTCCCTTCCTGCGCCATAAACTGGCCGAAGGAAAAAATGTACGCTGCGTGGCGGTAGAGCCAGCTTCTTGTCCGAAACTGACCAAAGGTGAATTTATGTACGATTTTGGCGACACGGCCGGTTATACGCCCTTGCTTCCGATGTACACCCTGGGACACAATTTCAAACCTGCTGCCATCCACGCCGGCGGTTTGCGTTACCACGGAGCGAGTGTGATATGCAGTCAGCTGTTGAAAGACGGTTTGGTGGAAGCGCAGGCTTTACAGCAACTGGAATGTTTTGCCGCCGGCGTAAAATTTGCGCAAGCCGAAGGCATTATTCCGGCGCCGGAAGCCACCCATGCCATCGCGCAGGTCATTCGCGAGGCCGAGCAGGCCAAACGCGAGGGCAAGCCGCGCACCATCCTGTTCAATCTTTGCGGACACGGATTTGTGGATATGCAGGCCTACGACGATTACTTCAGCGGCAAACTGACCGATCATCATTTTACGGATGAAGAATTGTATGCCAACATGGAAGAATTGAAAGGGCTGCAACCCGCAGGTTGATACGAGGTTTGTTGCGAAAGAAGTCTATTGCAGCTCACAGCACCTCCATCGCTCTTTCCAGATCCTCCCACAACCAGGCGGGATCTTCCAGACCGATGTAGAAACGTACAAACTGCCAGGGCAGGGCCGCATTGGGGCGGCCGGGAATCTGGTAAAATCCAATAGTCGGGATGATCAGGCTCTCGTGACCGCCCCAGCTGACGGCCATCAGAAAACGTTCCAGGCGGTGAATGAAGGCTTCCATTTTTTCCATGGAATCGGTATTGAACTCCACGGAAAAAAGGCCGCCCCCCGCGCGCATCTGCTTTCGGGCCAGTTCCAGTTGCGGAAAATCGGGGTGAAAGGGGTACCAAAGGCGTTTCACCTTGGGGTGTTTGTCGAGTTTGTTCACCAGCCACTGCGCCGATTCGCTGCTGCGTTGTACGCGCATGGGCAGGGTACGCAATCCGCGAATCACCAGCGCCGCATCGTGGGGCGGAAGGATTCCGCCCAGCGTCATCAACTCCGATTCAAACAGTTTTTTCACCATCGCCTTGCCGGCGCACAACACGCCCACCACCACATCGGAATGCCCGTTGATGTATTTGGTGCCCGAATGTACCACGATGTCAATGCCAAATTCCGCCGGATTTTGGTAAATGGGCGAACAGTACGAGTTGTCAATAATGGTCACAATGCCCCGCGGACGCGCCAGTGCAGCGCAGGCCGCCAGATCCTGGCACTCATAAGTCATGGTGTTCGGACTCTCCAAATACAACACGGTCGTGTTGGGACGCAATGCGGCTTCGATTTCGGCGATATTCGTACCATCCACAAACGAATGTTCCACCCCGAAGCGCGACAAAAACTTGCGCAGCAGCGCTGAAGTCCAGGAATACGGATTTTTCTGACAAACCACATGGTCGCCCGCCTTCACGTTGCCAAGTACGGCGGCAGCCACCGCGCCGGCGCCGCTGGAAAACACCAGCGCATCTTCGGTTTTTTCCAAAGCCGCCAGTTTTTTGCGCAAAATCTCGACTGTCGGGTTGTTGCCGCGTGAATATACATGACTTTCCAGTTCGTCGGCAAACGCCGCGCGAAAGGCCTGGAGGTCGGGAAAAGCAAAGTTGCTCGACTGTATGACAGGCGGCGCTACAGCGTGGAAATAGTTTTCCCGCTCTTCGCCAAGATGGTTGAGGATGTAGGAGAGGGTGGTGTCGGAAGAAGATACGGCAGGCATGACGAGGAATTATACCAGAAAATTAGCAATTTTGATCGTTCCTGAATTCAATCCAGATCAGCGTGTCTTAAAATATCGGGGAAAAGACGGATTCGTTTTTCATCCGCTGGATTGATCAGGAATGCTCTGACATCGTTGACCATACTACTTAAGTCTGTTTTTTCCAGCAAAGTATCCACCCGTGTCCGTAGCTCATCGGCATTGGACACATCCAAGCGTTGAGAAAGGTAGGAATAATTGGGTTTAACCGACTTTGATAATAAAAAGACGATGTCGTAAAAATCACGCCCTTTGGTCTGCTTCCTTTGGCATAATGCGGCAAATTTTTGCGACAGTAGCAAATCAGGCGGTGTAGTTTTTATTTTGGTTGTTACATCAAATTTATTCAGCGTAACAAAATCTGAAACATAATCGAAATGCTGCGGTTCTGTATCGAGCTGAATCAGTATCTTTTCTTCTTTGTAGCCGCTTAGTCCTTGCTCAAAAAGCAACCCGGGAAATTTAATATAGCAATGAAATGCGCTACGGATAACCTGCCTCATTTCTACTTGATATCCTTCCTGTTCGAGGCCCTTTTTGATCAGGTCGGCAACCTGGGAGAATGCACCTTCTGTTAGCCCCAAATTATCAAAGTCAAGATCTTCTGAAAATCGTTGGCTGCCATGTACCAAACGCAGACAAGTGCCGCCTAGAAAGCAAAAATTTTCGGAAAATTTGCTCTCAAACAAAATCTCTAAAATCTTGCACTGCAAATACTCACGCAAAATAAAAGCCCGATGAACCTGCATCGTTACCGGGTAAGCGCTCATTATTTCAGACAAGTTCATCATTGTTTAATGCAAATTTTAACAGTTTAACTTTATTGTCGAGCGCTTTGGATTGGAATAAAGAGGCATAAGCCATCAGCTTCTCCATATCCAAGGTGTTATTTATCTCAAATAAATTGAGTCGGTACGACTCCAAATCAGCCAAATCATGTAATGCGGATCTGAAATATAAAAAGTCCAGCAATGTTTTTTCAGGCTCGGCCATTTTTATTTTCAATCCGTCTTCAACCAATATTTTATAACCAAAAAATAGACTTGGCTTAATAGCCCTGTATATATAATTCCCAAGCGGCGTTTCAAATTGCCTGGTTTTTCGGGTGGAAACGGAAACGACAGAAAATACGCCCTCAGGTATCCATCCATAGTGTGAAAGTGCTGATTCCATCGAAATATAAGATGGCTGATATATTCTATTCGCTACGTAGTAATGCCCATGCAGACTACGTATACT
>JANRLZ010000588.1:0-5500 GCA_033762055.1 Saprospiraceae bacterium | reverse complement strand
AAAAAGAGGATTGATTCGTGGGGTACTCAATGAAATAAACCCGGATTTTTTTCGCAAATCCTTTTCACCAGGATATAAAACATCAATTGCTCCAATCGAATCAATCGCTCTAATCGAATCAATCGAATCAATCGCTCCAATCGAATCAATCGCTCCAATCGAATCAATCGAATCAATCGCTCCAATCGAATCAATCGCTCCAATCGAATCAATCGAAAATGGTTATACAAGGAATCTTGCTGGGTTTGTCGCTGAGCTTTTTGGTAGGGCCTTTATTGTTTGCCATAGTAGAAGCCGGTATCGGACAAGGGTTTCGGGCCGGTTTGTCGGTGGCGGCGGGCATTTGGGTAAGTGACGTGTTGTATGTACTGGCGGCGCTGTTTGGCGTGAGTGCGCTGGAGACCCTCACGCATTTACCCGATTTCAGGATGTGGGCGGGATGGCTCGGCGGTTTGTTGTTGCTGGCGTTTGGCGCAGGCGGCATGTGGAAAGCGCGTCGCCCGGCGCCGGAAACACAACTGGTTGCCGGCCATACAGGTTGGGCGGCGGCTACCAGGACTTATTCCTGGTGGTTTTTGCGCGGTTTTTTGCTGAATACCATCAATCCGGGTACGGTTTTTTTCTGGTTGGGTATCACCAGCGGCGTTGTTGTCCCGAATGGTTGGGATAAACGCGAGATGTTGCTGTTTTTTGGCGGGATGTTGACCACTTTAGTCATTACCGATACCCTGAAAGCCTGGGCGGCCAAACGGGTGCGTCGTTTTCTTACTCCGTCGCACATTCGGAAAATCCACCTTGTCATCGGCGCATTGATGCTGGTGTTCGGACTGGTTTTGATTCTTCGGACGATGATTTCCTGACGAATATGGTCTTATACAGGCAAAGCGGGCGAAATTCAACATCAACATCTCTGGAAGTATTGAAATTTGCACCCAGCCACAAAAAACGCCCCCCCGGATTGTTACGGGGACTCAACTACAAATCAAACGCATCAACAACCATGACCATGCGCTTATTTTTCACATTTTTCCTCTTGGCGCTGCTCGCCAATGCCGGGGCACAAAACGCCCCAAACTATTTCAAGACCGTCGCGACCGACGCGATTGTTCTGCCTGAAAACGCCCGGCGGGAATTTGAACCCCTGCGTTATTCAGCATTTACCCTCGATTATGACGCGCTGATAGCACAGGTACAAACTGCCCCGCGTGAATTCACCCCGGAGGTCGCGCAAAACCCCTGTATCTTGATGCTACCCCTGGCCGACGGACGGATGGAACCTTTTTCCGTCATCAAAGTGGGCGTAATGGCGCCTGCGCTGGAAGCACAACACCCCGAAATTATTACCCTTGGGGGCGCTTCACTGCAAACGCCGGGTATGCGCCTGCGCATCACCATTTCCCCTTACTGGGGCATGCGCGCCATGATCCTGCACGCCGACAAAGACATCGAATATGTGCAACCGGTAGCCTTGGGTCAAAACCGCTATTATATGGCCTACCGCGCCGGGGACGAGCCCGCCGACCCGGCGATGGGCGCCCTGACCACCGGCCTTGATCGCCCCTATGATTTTAACAAATTGGAAGACCGGGGCAACTCCCGTTTTACCCCCGGCGGCCCCCAACCGGAAGACGGCGCCGAACTGGATGGATTAGTCAAACTCAAAAAATACAAATTCGCCTGCGCCTGCACCGGCGAGTTCTCGCAAGACAATGGCGGTACCAAAGAAGCGGTCTTTGCCAAAGTGACCACCACTACCAACCAGCTCAACGCCATTTACGAACGCGATATCAACATCCGTCTCGAACTGATTCCTGAATCCTACGACATCATCTTCCTCGACCCGGCTACCGACCCCTACCCGGGTACGACGGTATTCGAGTGGATGAATGCCAACCCCAGCGCCATGTTCAGCGTATTGGGCGCTACCGACAAGTATGATATAGGCCACGTCTTCGCCCGTTATATTACCGGCGATGCCATTGGCGTGGCTGGTGGCTATTGCTGTATGCAGGACAAAGGCCGCGGCTGTTCGGCCGGAACCGGTAACTATGGCAACAGCTTCTTCAGCACCGTAGGACAAGAAATCGGACACATGTGGGGTGGCTGGCACACCTGGAACAAATGTGCCGACCTGTCGGAACCCTTTCCCAGCATTGACCGCTGCGAACCGGGAAGCGGAAATACCATTATGTCGTACCATGGTTCCTGTGGTTCGGACAATACCGGCGGCCAGGCGGCGCTGTATTACCACACCTGTTCGATCGCCACCATTCGCGCATTTGTAGAAAATGGCGATGGCAATACCTGCGGTACCGAAGAAGTGACCAATAATAATGACCCCATTGCTACTGCTGCACATCCTTCCAGTTTCTTTATCCCGATCAGCACGCCCTTTGAGTTGACGGGCTCAGCGGTGGATCCGGATGGTGACACCCCGCTCACGTATTGCTGGGATGAAATTGACCTCGGCCCGATGGCGCCACTCGGATCACCGGTGGGCGACTCGCCTGCTTTTATCTGGATGACGCCGACGAACAACCCTACCCGCACATTTCCGAGAATCCAAACCATCATTGCCAATGCCACCACGAAAACGGAAGTGCTGCCCACCTATAACCGCGACCTTACTTTCGTTTTTGTAGCCCGCGACAACAAACCGGGCGGCGGCGGCATTGGTTACGACACCGTGGCTATGCGCTCCACCACCACCGCCGGCCCCTTCCTCGTCACGTATCCCAACGATCAGGCCAATACAGTGTGGAGGGTAGACGAATACCAGACCGTTACCTGGGACGTAGCCAATACCAACAATACCCTTGTCAACTGCCAAAACGTCAATATCCGCCTGAGCACCGACGGCGGTCTGACCTATCCTATCATGCTCGCGCAGAATGTTCCGAACATCGGAAAAGCCTGCGTGACGGTGCCAAACAATGCAGGTACCACCGCACGCATCCGGGTGGAGGCTGCCGACAATGTGTTTTTTGACATTTCCAATACCAATTTCAGTATTCAGGCGCCGAGTACGCCCACTTTTGCACTCTGTGCTGCCAACCTGAAATCGCTGACCTGTTTGCCTGCTCCGTTCAGCACGGTAATCAGCACAACCGCCCTGGCTGGATTCTCGACGCCCGTAACACTTTCTGCCACCGGTTTGCCCAATGGCGCAACGGCCACCTTCAGTCCGAACCCGGTAGCCCCCGGCGCAGTTTCGACGGTTACCATTACCTTCCCCACCGACGCCGTGGAAGGTGTTTACGACGTCAATATCATTGGAACGGCGGGCGCAGCATCGTCCACCTCGACCATTACGCTGACCACCGTGCGCAATGATTTTACTGCGGTGGCGCCTACTGCGCCGGCCAACGGCGCTTCCGGAGTGAGCACCACGCCGCTGCTGCAGTGGACAACCACCGCCGATGCCAATGCATACGAGGTGCAACTGGCAACCAACCCTTCTTTTGCACCCAACACCATCGTGGCATCCAACCTGAATGCCACCACCGGCAGTTTCCAGATTGGCACACCCCTGAATGAAGGCGCCGTGTACTACTGGCGTGTTCGCGCCAAAAATGAATGTGGTGGCGGCCAATGGTCGGCGCCGCAGGTATTTGTGATTTCGCTGCTGAATTGCGCGCAATTAGCGGCCAATGACCTTCCCAAAACCATCACGCCCAATGGCACTCCTACGGTGGAATCCAAAATCAACCTCGTTTCCGGCGGAACCATCAGCGATGTGAACGTCACCCGGGTACAGGGTTTCCACGAATACTTCAGTGATCTCGACGTACGCCTTTACAGTCCGGCAGGCACTGAAGTGGTGTTGTGGAAAGACCGTTGCGGCAGTTACAATGGCAGCTTCAGCATTGCCTTCGACGACGGAGCCGGTGCAACTTTCTCCTGTCCGCCGCCCACCGGCAATACCAGTTCCAAACCTGCCGGACTGCTGGCCAATTACAACAACCAGAATTCCACCGGCCAGTGGACGCTGCGTATAAAAGACAACGACATCGGCTCGGGTGGTACGCTCAGCGCCTTTGAACTGCAAATCTGCTCCAACGAAGCGACCAATCCGCCGTTCATCACGGTCAACAATGTACTCGTACCGGTAGCCGGCACCAACCTGGCTATCACCGAGGGCTGGCTGAAATCGGAAGACTCGAACAACAGCGCCGAGCAACTGGTGTACACCCTGCTCAGCATCCCTCAACACGGCACAGTGGCCTATGACTGGACCGATATGCAGGTGGGCAGCCAGTTTACCCAGGCTGATATCAACAACGGCCTCATTCGTTATTTCGACTGGGGCTGGGGCCAGGGCGATGATTCGTTCGACTTCGTGGTTGCCGACAACGAGGGCGGGATTGACATGGGTACTTTTGTGGTGTCGCCCAACGTGAGCGTCAAAGAAGCGTACCGTACCCTCGGCTTTGATTTGTCGCCCAACCCGGCCAAAGAAACGCTGCGCATTTCCCTTTCGGAATCGCTCACGGAAGATGCGGTGGTGCACCTCTTCAATGCCGCCGGCCAGCGTGTCGGCGCCTGGGTGATGGCGCAGGGCCAAAACAATCTCCAACTTGCTGTCAATCACTTGCCGCCGGGCATCTACGCCGTTTCCATCGCCGGCGATGCCGTGCGTGGAGTGAAAAAGGTGGTGATTCGATAGGAATTGGCAGTGACCCGGATTTCAGTGATTTGCAGGATTTTTCGGATGGATTAATAATCAATTGAATCCACCCGAAAAATCCTGCAAATCGTTGAGATCCGGGTATATTTCTGTGGTTTTCGATGATTTGCCGGCAGGATAGTGCGGCACGACGCCGTAGCGTCGCGCAAGTGGGGGGGGAAGACCGGGCCAAAGGGCCTCTCGTTGAAGTGTCGGCTTCGTCCAACAATGGCCAACCGTAGAATGGACTCGGCGGAACAGGGGCTGCGCCGCCCCGAGTGCATAGAAAGTGGCGAATATTTATTACAACTTTTCTATTTCCTCTTTAGCCAAGCCTGTAAACTGAATTATTTTTTCTATCGATTCATCTCCCATTTTCATTCGGCGGGCGATTCCAATTTTGTATTCTTTCTTTGCTAATGCTTTTCCGTCCTCGAACGCGGTATCCATCATGTTTTTCAAATCTCGGTAATATTTCAGGCTCTCCTCATATTTATTTTTTTCTTCCGGAGTGAATTTTGCGATCCCGGAAGCTTCGAAGAGTTTCTGAAAAGCCGGATTATAAAGATCCCGTCGTTGTATTTGCAGATGGGGAAGTTGTTGCAATATGTCCATCCAATTATCAAAATTGTTTTGCATGTCGTCTTCAACACTTAGGGGGCTTGAAAGCGAAGGCATAAAAGGTGGAAGTTTTTATTATAGGTTTTCTATTTCATCCATCGATAGCCCAGTAATTTCTGCTATCAAGTTTGTATCCATTCCTTTTGCCTTCATTTGACCTGCGATTTCAATATTCCGCTCATCTTTGCCTTCTGCTTTGCCCTCATCAAACGA
>JANRLZ010000587.1:0-4133 GCA_033762055.1 Saprospiraceae bacterium | reverse complement strand
TAAAAAAAATCTTCATCCCTCATCCTTCATCCCTCATCCTTCGTGCTTCGTTCTGTTGCCACAATTCGATTTTGTTCCCTTCGGGATCCATTACCCAGGCAAATTTTCCAAATTCTTCTTCTACTGGTTCGCCGATGAGCGGTACGCCTTCTTCACGTAAGGCAATCACCAGTGCGTCCAGGTCGGCCACCCGGAAATTGATCATAAACGGCGACCCGGAAGGCGCCATATAGGCTGAATCCGCTTTGAAAAAACTCAACACGGAATACGCATCCGGATGGGGGTCATTTTTGAAGAAAAACTGGGCGCCCCAGCTTTCTAATTGCAGCCCCAAATGCCGGGCGTACCAGGCGCGGGTTGCTTCGAGGTTTTGGCATTTAAAAAAAATGCCACCAAGGCCAATAACACGTTGCATAGGAGATGTTTTATGGAACAAAAATCAAAAAAATAGTTCTTGCGCCACACGAAATGTATTGGCATGGGCTTCCACTATATCAGCAATGCGGGGTGAATAGCCTCCGCCCATACTGGCCACGACAGGAAGACGGTTTTTTTTACAAAAATTAAAAACCACACGATCCCGCTCGCGGCAACCTTCGCGGCTGATGTTGAGGCGGCCGAGTTTGTCGGAAGCCAGAATGTCTACCCCGCTTTGATAAAACACAAAATCGGGTTGAAATGTGTCGGCAATACGCGGCAGGGTCTCTCGCAAAATGTGCAGATAGGCGGCGTCTTCTATCCCGTCGGGCAGGCCGATATCAAGGTCTGATTTTTCCTTGCGGGTTGGATAGTTGCGTTCGCCATGCATGGAGAAAGTAAACACGCGGGGTTCGTCGGCAAAAATACTGGCTGTTCCATTGCCTTGATGCACATCGAGATCAACGATCAGAATCTTTTGAACCAGGCCTTCACGAAGCAACCAGTTGGCCGCAACCGCCTGGTCATTAAAACAGCAAAAACCTTCACCCCGGTCGGCAAAAGCGTGGTGCGTACCACCGGCAATATTCATGGCACACCCGTGTTCAAGTGCAAAACGGGCGCATTGCAGGGTGCCGTTTGAAATATGCCGTCCGCGGCGCACGAATTTTTCATTGATGGGAAACCCGATGGCGCGAATTTCTTTCGGACTAAGTTTGTTTTCATTCATTTTCGACCACCATTCGGGCGTATGGGTCAGCAATGCCACCGCCTCCTCCAACAAATCAGGATGAAAAAAATGGCTTTCGGTAATGGTGCCTTCCCAGAGCAACTGCTCCGGCAACAGCTCGTATTTCGCCATCGGAAAACGATGTCCCTCAGGTAATTCGTAACGATAAACCGGTGAAAAGGCAATTTTAAGCATGAATTAAATGGGTACGAACTTTACCCGCGTCCCCGCTTGAAGTCGGGCGGGCGGGTTTGTATGTATATCAAACAGTAAAAAATCTGTCTGCCCGATCAATCGCCATCCACCGGGCGCTTCCTGCGGATAGATCCCGGTTTGCTTACCGGCAATCGCAACCGAACCAGCGGGAACCCGCTGACGCGGTGTATCAAGCCGTGGAATCCGCAATTCTTCCGGTAAAATACCCAAATAAGGAAATCCCGGCAAAAAACCCGTCATAAACACCCGGTATTCCACGGCGGAATGACGCCGGATTAATTCGTTTTCCGACATCTGCAAGCGATCGGCTGTTTCCGACAAATCAGGACCGTTATAACGCACTTCTATCCGATTGGTTGGGGCCGCCGGTCTCGTGTTTTCGAGCAAATAACTGGGGGAAAATGCCGCTGCCAGCACTTCCAGTTTATGCAGCATGGCGCGAGCCGGAGAAAAAAACACCAAATTCCCCTCCTCAAACGCTTTCCGAACTACCTGAGGGTCAAAAAAAATGGACACGGTTGTATAAGTCGGAACAACTTCCTGCATACCGGGCAGGGCGGCCTCGCGCAGCACCGACGCAAATGCCATCACCTGCTCGTGCGTTTCCAGGCTGATTTGGTCGCCCAAAACCGCTTCAATCCACGACTCGGAAAGAATGTGAAATTTCATGCGATGACTAAGAGATCGCACAAAGAAAAGGAGCCGTCCCGAAACGGAACGGCTCCAAATTCTTACCGATTAGAATGTATAGAGTTCAAGAGATTACATGCCGGCGGGAACCGGGCAGGAACTTGTTTTACAGCAGAAAATATCGTGCCAAAGTCAAAAAAATCTGCACATTATGTGCACTATTTTTCGTTTTTTCGGCAATTCGGCCATAAAACGTCACCATACTTTCAACACCCAAACATATTTTCCGGCAGCGGCGGCATTTTTGGGCAATCGGATTTCAACTCCTTCCGGAGTTTGTCGCCAGGGTAGCAGGCCTTTAATACCAAACATGCTGACGCGTGTATTTTTTTGAAACGGCATTTTTTGCAAATGCACCTTTCCCTCCGGCGCATCGAACAAAAAAACATAGCGCGTTTTTTTGTCCTTCGACTGCGTAAAACGAATGCGTTCTCCCTCGCTGAAAGTGTGGTACGTGCGTGTTCCGTATATTGCTTCGCCGTTTTGTTGCATCCAGTTTCCAATTGAATCGAGTCGCTCGTAAGCCACCGGATCCCAGGCGCCATCGGGGCCCGGGCCGATATTGAGCAGATAATTGCCGCCTTTGCTGACAATGTCTACCAGTTTTTCGATAATTTCGTCGGCGGGTTTATAGCGATCATTGGGTACGTAACTCCAGCTGGTGGCCATGGTCATACAGGTTTCCCAGGGGTACGGCAGGCCGGTTTCAGGAATATGTTGCTCGGGGGTCAGATAATTTTGAAATACCCCCGGCACCGCGCGATCTACCACGATCAGACCAGGTTGTTTGGCGCGTGCATTTTGTACCAGACGGGCCATGTCAATATCCTGGCTCTGTGGATTGCGGGCATAACGGCTGTTTTCATAGTGTTCGAACATTTCCGTGCGGATTTCCTCATCGGTTTTGGGGCGCACCCAGCCTCCATCAAGCCAGAGAATGTCAACTTTGCCATATTCCGACATGAGTTCATCAATTTGGGCGTGGGTAAATTGTTTGAATTGCTCCCATTTTTCCGGGTATTTCTGGATAGAATAGTTGCAATTCCGATCGGAAGGCGGGAATTTTTTCCACCAGTAATGATCGCTGTGCCAATCAGGTTTTGAAAAATAAGCGCCCGTCCAAAGCCCTTCTTTCCGAAATGCCTGAAAGATTTCACGGGTGACATTGCGTCGGGGGTGGGTGGAAAAAGGGCAAGCGGGGCCGGAAATTTTGTAGTCGGTGAATTTGCTGTCGAACATACAAAACCCATCGTGGTGTTTGGTGGTAAACACCACATATTTCATCCCGGCATTGCGGGCGGCCGCAGCCCACTTTTCAGGGTCAAACTGTGTAGGGTTAAAAGTTTGGGGCAGGTTTTCATAGGCGCCAACGTAGTCGAAATATGAAGCTGCCACACCGGATTTTCGGCCACCGGTCGCCCAGGAGAGGTCTTCGGGGCATATACTCCAGCTTTCGACAATACCCCACTGGCTGTAAGCGCCCCAGTGCATGAGCAGGCCGAATTTCAGGTCTTTCCAGTCTTCCAGTCTTTGCTGAATCAGCGGGTCAGGATCGGGAAAATACGCCTGGTGCTGGGCGAAAACAGGTAGGATCGTCAGAAAAAAGCCCATTACCAGACCGGGCAATCGGAAAAAGTGTATGGTTTTGTTCAACATGTCGGATAACTATCAAAAAAATAACGCACCAATGTACAGATTTGAAATTTTATCGCTTATTTTTGCTGTGCCTCCCATTCATACACCTAACCAAAAGATTTTTCCCTATGCCGAATTACTACTCAATTCCTTTCAAAAAAGCCTTCTTTAGCACTGTACCCACCTGAAGGCTTGCGTTTTCTTTCGTGAACAGGTATGGAACATAGTTGATCTTCCATGCTGATTGTGTTCGCCAACGCTATTTTTCCTGTACTACCTCCACTGAATGTGCCTCGTCCCGTATGTGTGGGCGGCACCTGATCGTCAGATTCAATCACGTTTCTTTTATCCAATTGACCCACTGATTTCAAGTGCTGCTTGAAGGGGCGTCGGTGTGTGCTATCGGCAAAAGCACCGCCCCTTTGCGCGGTCATTGCCATACATT
>JANRLZ010000586.1:0-8868 GCA_033762055.1 Saprospiraceae bacterium | reverse complement strand
GAGAATATCTTTGTGGGCGCTTCGGCGCATGGAAGGGGGGATTTATGCGTGAGAAACACAAATTTCCCCTCCATTTTTCTTTTCCGATATATCAAAGAACTAAACCCGGTTTGTTGCCGGAAAAATGTGTACCCTTTCTAATTGTGCAAAAAACAATTGTTCCCGGCAATCATTTTTTGAGACTTTCCGGTGTTTTTATTTGGATAAAAATTACCCAAAAAACTGCGTAGTTTTGCGCACTTTTTTGGCAAAATCACAGCCCTTCACATTTTGTTGCTGAATACAGGCAAAAGGGGCGTGGTGTTTTGCTCCTTTCGACAAAATCCGATTCGACTCACATTTTTAAATATCCCGATACTTTGTTCAACCTTTTTAAATTCTTCAAGCAAGAACTCGCCGTTGACCTCGGTACTGCCAATACGCTCATCATGGTAGACGATCAGGTGGTGGTAGATGAGCCTTCCATTGTCGCCATGGATCGTGCGACCAAACAAACCATTGCTGTGGGGCATCGCGCCATGCAAATGCACGAAAAAACCCACGAAAACATCAAAACCGTGCGTCCGCTGAAAGACGGCGTAATTGCCGATTTCCAGGCAGCCGAAGCCATGATACAGGGCATGATCAAGATGGTGGGTCGCCGTCGCAACATGTTCAGTCACCTCAAAATGGTGATTTGTATCCCCAGCGGCATCACAGAAGTGGAAAAACGCGCCGTTTTCGACTCGGCCGATCACGTAGACAGCAAGGAAACCTACCTCATTCACGAACCCATGGCCGCAGCCCTCGGTATCGGACTGAACATCGAGGAGCCGGTGGGCAACATGATCATTGATATCGGTGGCGGCACTACTGAAATCGCTGTAATTGCCCTTTCGGGCATCGTGTGCGACCAAAGTATCCGCATCGCAGGCGATGAGCTGACCAACGACATCATGAACTACATGAAGCGCGAGCACAATATCCTGATCGGTGAACGCACCGCCGAACAGATCAAGATTCACGCCGGCTCTGCGCTGCATGAACTCGAAAATCCGCCCGCCGATTACGCCGTAAATGGCCGCGATTTGATGACGGGCATCCCCAAACAAATCAAAATCGGCTACCAGGAAGTCGCTTACGCCCTCGATAAAAGTATCAGCAAAATTGAAGATGCCGTACTGCGCGCCCTCGAACTGACGCCGCCGGAACTGGCTTCCGATATTTACAAAACAGGTTTGTACCTCACCGGAGGCGGCGCGTTGTTGCGCGGATTGGACAAACGTTTGGAGCAAAAAACCAAACTGGACGTACATGTTGCCGAAGATCCGCTGCGCGCAGTGGTACGCGGCACCGGCATGGCCCTGCGCAATACGCATCAATACTCGTTCCTTATTGACCGGAAAAGCGTCTGATTGGTTGGGCGCTGAAGCCCGGCGCAGCACCGCCTCCCAACGTTTCATCCTTGACACAACATGGGCAAGCTCCTCCAACTCCTGCTTCGCAATGGCGGCTTCGTCGTCTTTCTGCTGGTAGAGATCGTGTGTTTTGCCATGATGGTCAGCATACTCGACAAGCAAAAGGCCATCTGGGCCAACACCACCGGTCTGTTTAGCGGCGACCTGTTGGAAAAGCGAACCGAGGCGATGGACTATTTCAGTCTGTTTGAAAAAAACGACAGCCTGTCTCACCTCATTGACAGCCTGCAAGCGCGGCTTTCGAATGCGCGCCTGATGCAGGTACCTGTTCGCGACACCTTTTTTCTGGTCAACTATGATTCTATTGCCAGAACAGACTCGGTTCTTCGTAAAGTGGTGCGACCGCAGTACGATTTTATTACCGCGAAAATCATAAAAAACGCGATCTCCGGCGCCAGCAACTGGTTGATCCTCAACCGGGGCAGCGCCGATGGCGTTCAACCTGATATGGCGGTGGTAAGTCCTGTCGGTATTGTCGGCATTGTACGGCATGTAGGCGAGCATTTTTCACTTGTCATGTCGGTGCTGCATCGCGACGCCCGTATTTCAGTGGCATTGCCCCGGCAAAAAAACGCCTTCGGTTCGTTGACCTGGGAAGGCAATAATCCGCGGGAAATGACCCTGCGTTACATCCCGCAGCACTTTGCCGTGCAGGACAAGGAGCCGGTCGTAACCAGCGGCTATTCGTTGATGTTCCCGCAGGGGCATCCGGTCGGTCAGGTAAACGGCAAACCCAAAGCCGATCCGGAAAACCCGTACTTTCTGGAGGTAAATGTTCTGCTCAGTCAGGACATGTCTACCGTCAGCAACGTGGCGGTCGTGCGCAACCTGTTTCAGGCCGAGCTCGATAGTCTGCAAAGCAAAATCAAAGTCAATGAACGGTAGCAGCATCACTCCCCATATTCTGCGGTTTATCGGCCTGGTGTTGGTACAGTCGCTCTTGCTCAATCAGATGACCACTTCGGTGGGCGCATATTTCAATGTACTGCTGTACCCCTTGTTTATCCTGTTTTTACCCCTTCAACTCACGGCGCCTTACCTGGTGTTGCTGGGTTTTGCCGTAGGTTTTGCGGTAGATGCCGCTTCTGCGACCTGGGGCATGCATGCGAGCGCGGCGGCTTTCAGCGGATTTATGCGTGGTATTGCCCTGGCGCCATTTGCGCCGAAGGGCGGGTTCTCGGCAAAAGACCCTATTTTTTCCCCTCCTCACGTCGGCTGGCAAACTTTTTTAAATGGCGCCACCTTGTTTATGGCCCTGCATTTGTTTTGGTTTTTTTCAGTCAGTTATTTTTCGCATCATTTTGCCTGGCAAATTTTTCTGCATACGTTAAGCGGAACCACATTAACCATGATATTTGTGGTGTTGTACGTAGCCATGTTTAACCCGAAAAGATGATCCTCAATAGACACTGTCTAACAGGTTATGTTTTTAGACAGAATTGACAAGTTTTACAGGTTTTTTTACTTATTTGGGGTAATTTTCCTTTAAATCCTGTCCAAACTACAACCTGTGAGACAGCGTATGCGCCACTACTTTCATTTTCTTCCATGAAAAACGGCCTCGACAGACAACGGAGTATCCAGATGGTGTTTCTCGCCTGCGCCATTGCGCTGGTGCTGCAAGCCGCCAACCTGCAACTATTCGATGGTTCGTATGCCAAATTAGCCGAGGCCACGGCTATTGAGGAATTGACTGTGTACCCGCCTCGCGGTATCATTTACGACCGGAATGGCGAACGCATCGTGAACAACGAAGCGACATTCGATCTGATGGTAACCTACAACCAGCTGGATCTGAAAAAAATGGATGTGGCCAAGTTTTGCACCATTCTCGGTATCACCGAAGCCGACTTCAAAAGAAACCTCGACAAAGACTGGCGCAGCGGAAAGTTTTCGCGCTCGGTGCCTTTTGTTTTTCTCAAAAAAATCTCCCCCGAAAAAAACGCCCGCCTGCTCGAATGCCTCTATGAATTTCCCGGCTTCTTCGTACAGGCGCGCAGCATTCGCGGCTACCCCTTCAATGCCGGCGCGCACGTGCTGGGTTACATCAACGAAGTGGATCCGCGCGACATTGAACGCAGCAACGGCAAATACGAAACCGGCGACTATATCGGCGCTGCCGGACTGGAATCGGGTTATGAAGATTATCTGCGCGGCAAAAAAGGCGTCACCAACCTGCTGCGCGACAACCTGGGGCGCCTGGTTGGCAAATACAAACAGGGTGAACGCGATTCGGCCGCCGTGGCAGGCAAAGACCTGGTGTCGAGTATTGACATCAATTTGCAGGCCTACGGCGAAAAATTGATGGCTAACAAAACGGGCAGCGTAGTAGCCATTGATCCGAAAACCGGCCAGATACTCGCCATGATCAGCGCGCCCACCTACGACCCCAACCTGCTGGTCATGACCAACGAGCGCGGACAGGAATTCAGCCGCCTGCTTACCCACCCGCTGCGTTACTTCTTCGACCGTACTGTGATGGCCAAATACCCGCCGGGGTCCATTTTCAAAACCGTCGTTTCGCTCGTAGGTATGCAGGAAGGTACCCTCAATCCGGGTCGCGGACAAAGTTGTCCGGGCGGTTATTTCTACGGCGGGCGTTTGTACAAGTGCCACAACCACCCGGCTGTCGGCGACCTGACTGATGCGCTGGCCAACTCCTGTAACGCCTATTATTTTACCGAATTCCGCAATATTGTGGATAAATTCGGGTACCACAACCCGCATCAGGGGCTGGATGTATTCAAGGATTATTGCAAACAGTTTGGCCTGGGCGTGAAACTGGGCATAGATTATCCGAACGAGAATGCGGGCAACATTCCCGGCTCGGCTTATTACGATAAAATTTATCCGAAAAAACTCGGTGGCTGGCATTCTCCCACCATCATGTCGGTTGGTATCGGGCAGGGTGAATTACAACTGACCACCCTGCAAATGGCCAATCTCGCCGCTTGTATTGCCAACCGCGGCTACTGGTATGCGCCGCATCTCATCAAGGAATTCAAGGACGGCACCGCTATTCCGAAGCGTTTTTACGAAAAAAACGAGGTAAAAATTGATCGCCGGTATTTTGAGGCCGTGGTGGAAGGTATGGAACAATGCGTAGTGCGCGGCACGGCCCGCATTGCCCAGGTGCCGGGCGTATCGGTGTGCGGCAAAACCGGCACCAGTCAGAACCCGCATGGCGACGACCACTCGGTGTTTTTTGCATTTGCTCCCAAGGAAAATCCGAAAATTGCCATTGCGGTGTATGTGGAAAATGCCGGCTGGGGCGCTTCCTACGCCGCACCGATTGCCGGATTGATGATTGAAAAAATGCTCAATGATACCATTGCCACCGAGCGATTGGCTATTGAAGAGCGCATGGTAAGCGCCGACCTCACATCCAAAATTCTCGCCAACCGGGCGCAGGAAAAACTGCAAGCCACCCTGCCCAAACCCAAGCCCGATACCCTGCCCGATCCCGCCAAAATTCCGGTAGAAGTACCCGATGCAGAAACGAAGTCGGGAACCACGCCGGGCGGCACGCGGCGGAAACCTTGATACCGCATACGGCGATTTGCAGGGATAAACCCAACGGAAAGTAGTTTGCGAAAGCCTTTTCGGATAAATCATTCAAAATCAATTGAATCCATCCGAAAAGTTCCGCAAAACAGTGTAATCCTGGTATAATGGCAGATTCCGCAGGCAATAAGTAATAAGTCTGTTTAATTCTGCGAAATAATCGGCGCTCATCTGCGGGAAACAATAATGTCTGGAAGCATGCCCTCTAATATTGCTCAAACCAGGAGAATGTTTCGTCTACGATCCTGTCTTTATGGGTTTGGATAAAGTTCAGGAAAGCTTCTGCAATGGGGGAAAGACGTTTTGAAACCAGCCAAACCAGGTGCCAGTGCGTGATAATCGGCAGGCCCTTGTAAGGTACGATCTCAAGCTCGCCGCTTTTCAATTCGTTTTTAATACCAATCAACGGCATAATGGAATAACCCAGGCCGGCAATCAAGGCTTGCTTCAGGGCCTCGTTGGAGGTAAGTTCGATTTTTTTGAAAATCGGCCAGTTTTCCTGTGCAATGAACTCCTCCATTGAATTTCGGGTGGCAGAGCCGGGTTCCCTGAACAAAAGCGGATGCAATTCCAGCAGTTTACGCACCGGCAATTTGGGGTTCCGTTGCATAAGGGCGCCACCTACGAGGTAAAGTTTGTTTTGAAGCAACTTAACCGAATGTAGGTCTAAATGCTCCGGCAGCACCGATACCAGTGAAAAATCCACCTCGTTTTGCTCCAGATTTTTCACTACCTGCGTTTTGTTCGTTACATCCATCACAAGATCCACGGCCGGATGGGTATGGAGGAAATCGGAAAGAAAATAGGGCATCACGTATTTGCCGGTAGAGGCAGAAGAAATCTTCAAACGGCCTGCCAGTTGGCCTTTAAACGCTTTTGTCCGGTAATTGATGGCCTCGATTTCATCCAGAATTTTCATCGCAGACTCGGCCAACTCCCGCCCAAAATCAGTGATGTACAGCCGCCTGCCAATTACCTCTGTCAGGGGTATATCGAATTGATCCTGAAATTTTTTTAGCTGCATAGACACCGCAGGCTGCGTAAGACACAGGTCGCTCGAAGCCTTGGTAATACTTTGGTATTCAACCACTTTTGTGAATACTTTTAATTGCTGCAAAGTGTAATTCATAAGAAATGCTTATTATTTTAATCACAAAATTAAATAAATGCTTATAAAAAACTCCCTACACCTTTGCCTTGATAACAAAAGAATACATTATGACACCCGCACATCAAAAATTAAAAATAGCACCGGAGGGCTTTTCGGTAAAACGCTGGCGCACTTCCCGCCTGCTCGCAGGAATTCGGATATGGAAACGGCGAATCCAGACATACCCGAAGTCAGTTGGCGCTATGCTGATTTTGGGACTTTGGATGGCCATCTCCATCAAATCCGAATTTCTTTTTTTCAAGGAATTATTATCAGCCGGCATTATTATCGGAATGATCCTCTTGCAGCATACCGTCCGGCATCCTTGGGTGGTCATATCAAGGCAAAAAGAGGATCGGTCGAACAGGAATTAACCTACATTTTTCACCTAAGTAAGGATGAAACAAGCCGTTCACGATTGAATGCCATTTTTTATCCTTGCCAACACAAAATTTACTGTCATGCATACCAACCGAGTTTCCTACGCCATCCAGATGATTGATGAAAGCTGCCATCCCGACGAGGCACGTGAAACCTTGAACGATTTCATGGATGCCCGTTCTCTCCAGCACAACATTCGGATAACCCGCAATTGGGAGCGCAACCACCGTTTCGACTCTAAGCAGTTGGACAATAAAATCAAGGAAGTGAGAGCCCAGTACCAACAAGCAAAAGCGCTGCTGGAAGAGGCGAAAAAAAAGGGCTTTGCCGTCGAAATCAAGGCCAACATCGAACTGAAAATGCTCAAAAATTCGCCGGATAACGCCGTCGAAACCAATAATTTTCAACACACTGTTGAGTCTCAAAATTGAATCCAACTGTCATGCAAAAAGTAACCATCGCAAAGGGCGACGGCATCGGTCCCGAAATCATGGATGCAACCTTGAAAATTCTGCGCTCGGCCAATGCCCGAATAGAATTTGAGGAAATCAGCCTCGGTGAAAAAGTCTATCTGTCGGGCAACACCAGCGGTATCGGCAAGGAGGCCTGGGATAGTATTCGCCGCAACAAGGTATTTCTGAAAGCGCCCATTACAACGCCACAGGGCGGTGGGTACAAGAGCCTCAATGTGACCATGCGTAAGGCGCTCGGCCTTTATGCCAATATCCGTCCGTGCAAAAGTTTCCACCCATTCATTGCGACCAAGCATCCGGATATGGAAGTGGTCATTATTCGTGAAAATGAGGAAGACCTGTATGCAGGTATAGAACACCAGCAGACAGAAGAGGTGGTACAGTGCCTGAAACTCATCTCGCGCCCCGGTTGCGAGAAAATTATCCGGTATGCCTTTGAATACGCCCGACTGTACAAGCGCAAGAAAGTCAGTTGTTTCGTGAAAGACAACATCATGAAACATACCGACGGCTTGTTTCACCGGGTTTTCAAAGAAATTGCCGCAGAGTACCCCACGATCGAATCCGACAGCTGGATCATTGATATTGCTGCTGCAAGACTGGCTGACACGCCCGAAATCTTCGATGTCATCGTGACGCCGAATCTGTATGGCGATGTCGTGTCGGACATTGCTGCACAAATTTCCGGTTCGGTTGGCCTGGCCGGGTCGGCCAATATCGGCGAACTCTGCGCCATGTTTGAGGCCATACACGGTTCGGCGCCTACGATTGCAGGACAGAACGTGGCCAACCCCTCCGGTCTGCTGATGGCGGCTGTCATGATGCTCAACCACATCGGGCAGCAAGACGTAGCAGAACAAATCAAAAACGCCTGGTCTTGCACCATCGAAGAGGGCATCCATACGACCGATATTTATAAAGAGGGGGTTAGTAAACAAAAGGTAGGAACCGCCGAATTTGCAGACGCCGTGATAGCCCGGTTGGGCCGGCAACCGCAGCACCTCAAAATCGCCGATTATGAAAAAGGCGTACAATTAAACCTGCCGCGTTACAAGCGAAAAATTGCCCAAAGCAAAGTACTCAAAGGAGTGGATGTCTTTGTTGACTGGAAGGGTACTCATGCCGATTTGCTGGCGGAACAATTGGCTAAACTCAACAGCGACATCCGGCTGACCATGATTACCAACCGGGGGGTGAAGGTGTGGCCGAATGGCTTCGAGGAGACTTTTTGCACCGACCACTGGCGCTGTCGCTTCGAGGTGGAGAATGGCAAGCCGGCGGAAAAGATCAGTATCCCCAAACTGCTTGAACAGGCCCTGAATGAGAATATTGACGTTATCAAAACCGAGAACCTTTACGAATTTGACGGCGTGAAAGGGTATTCATTGGGACAAGGTCAGTAATTGCCCGGCCACCCGGGTAGGGAAGCTTTTCGCAGGAAGTTCAGTAGAAAAAAGGAGGCCCGGACGTTGCCAACGCCCGGGCCAATTGCTTCCTGAAAGTATCCTTGTCAACCAACGATAATTCGTCGCAAATTAACTCGGCAAAGCTGGTACGGTTTCCGACCAGTTGCCGGTTTTACTGTTGGGTGCAATGACGCCGAACCGAATCAGGAGGCTGCTGAAAGGAGGCAGATCGCTCATTACAAATCGCCAAGGCGGGCTGTATGGGCTATTTTGCCAAGTCTTTTCCCTATGGAATATTCGCCAGCGGACGACGGAGGGTTGCGAAAGCGCGTGTACCTGGCATGTTGCGATTAAAGCTATTTAAACAAACACAAACTGGCATTAAAACGATCGTTTCAATTCCAAAATGGTGCGATTAAAGCCGGCGGTGGCGGGGT
>JANRLZ010000585.1:0-2781 GCA_033762055.1 Saprospiraceae bacterium | reverse complement strand
AATGAAAGACGTTGTCTCACAGGTTTAATTTAGACAGGATTGACAAGGTTTACAGGATAATTACCCTAAAAAAGTAAAAAAACCTGTAAATCTTGTCAATCCTGTCTAAATTAAACCTGTGAGACAACGTCTTTCGATCTTACTGTGGGGAAACACTTTGAAATCCCCCGATGAGTTACCCTTTAAATGTACCCACCGCTTTGTCTTTGGGATATTTAACCGAATAGGTAAAGCGAACGCGTTTGCTCTGGTTGGCCGGAATTTCAAGTTCCCATTTTAGTTTTCCGAACTCCGCATTGTATTCGGCGCCGTCGCGACTTTCCAGTTCTACCACGATGTCTTTTTGTTTTGACACCGGCACCTGATCCAGAATTTCGATGCGAACCGGTACCGATTTGTTGTTTTTCAGCGCAATTTCATACGTGTAGGTTTCCTTGATTGTGTTGCTGAACACCTTGCGCCGTTCGGTAAAATCCTTGGGCTGAACCCGTTTAACCGTAATTTGCTCATCGCGACCCAGCGACAGCAGGAGGGTATCGGCCACGGTATTGGGGTTCACCAGCGTTTGGCCGACGTAGGTATCCTGGTAAAAAATATTGGCAGTACCGGGCAGAAGATTGTATCGCCCGTAATCGGTGATTTTTGCCAGCAGGAACACCGCGCACTCCAATTTAGGCACGGCGTGGTATTCATAATCGGCAGGGATGTCCTGTTCATCTACCGTTACAATATTGTCTTCTCCATTGGCCAGAATATCCTGTGGTTTGGGCAGATCAAAATTGGCAATCAGGTCTTCACCAGTTTCAGGTGCTCCGGGTTGAAAGAGGATATCATCGGCCAGGGCTTCCAGCTCGCCGCCGGCGCCTCGGGCCAGGTCGCGTGGAGCCGAGGAAGCCGGCGCTTGCACCATGTTATAGGTATTCATGTCCTTGCGGTTCATTTCCTGTTGCTGGTAGGCATATACAGGACGGAAGTCTACAAAAACAGGCATCAGAATTGGCCGGTCGTTGTTGGCCAGCGGGTTGGCGGTGGAGAGTTGTAATTTGACACCTTTCCAGTCGAAGCCGCTTTGGTTGCGCACATTGGCCTTGTACACCAGGCGAAGGGGTTTTCCAAGGCCTTCCGAACGCAGGTCGTAAAGCGGCGCCCAATAGGCCTGCGTAACGAGGTAAGTGCAGGTAATTTCAGCAGTTTGTGCAGCGTCGGCTTCAATTTTGAGGACAATTTCGCCGGTGCTGTTGCTGGTGTTGGGTTGAATTTTTTGCAGATCCTGCTGGATGCGCTGGTAAAGTTCGTTGGTTTTGCGCTCCCTCACTGTAAGGGTTAGCAACAGGTTTTTAATTTCGAGCAAACGCTGCCGGTAAAAGGCGGAGAGTTCGCGCAACTCGGTAACCGTCAGGGTGCGGGCGCTGTTGGGTCCGTCGGTGGTGGTGCCGATTTGTTCCATTTTTTTCTGGATCATGGTCTGTTCGTTGCCCAGCACTTCGCGTTCGTCGCGGATGCGGGTAAACTCGTCGCCAAGCAGGGTTAGCGAATCGCGCAAGATCGGTGCGAGCGGATTTTCGGGTGCAGGGCCGGGGGTTTTGACCTGAAAAATGGCCGCAATCAGCGTGGCGCCCCCCTTGATTTTGACCTGCAAACTGTTGGGATTGAAATATGGCGAGAGGTTTTCAAAAATGATTTCCGACTTGCCGGCAGCAAGTTTGACAGTCGCCACACTGCTGACTTTGGCGCCGGAGCGGTATACCGTGACTTCTTTGATAATCGGTGAAACACGAGTGTCGGCAGAGAGTGGGGTAGGGAGGGTTATGCCGGTAAGCAGCAAACAAAAGGCAGAAAACAGGGGCAACAAGGATGATTTAGTGTGCATATAGAATAAATTGGGTGAACAGTTGTTGGGCGCAAGGATGTTGCTGCCTGAAATAAATGCACACAAGATTTATAAAAAATTCAAACGGATTTGCGGTAGCCCCCCCCTAACAAGTGAGGCGTGGTCTTCTCAAAACCGGGTGAAACATGGAATTATCCAAACAAACGCATCTGCCCGTTCTGAGAAAAATGATCCAGCAGCCGGGCGTATTTGAGTTTTTCCTTGCTGTTGGTGCGTAAGGCAATGAGTTTGGCCAATTCAAGCGTCAAATAATAATCCTCCAGCGGCTCGCCGGGACGGGGGCGTTTGGCAAAATCGCGATAAGGCTGCGGTTTGCGGATGCCGTCGGGAAATTCATACACATCACGCAACCAGCGACGAATTTGAATGCCGTATTGCCTGACCGGCAATTTGAGCGTGGCGTGCAGATTGGAAGCGGCAACGACTTTCGTGCCTTTCTTGCTCTCAAAAACTTCGAGTTGTGGCATAACAGCGGGTTTGGTTATACGTTTGTTTTCTCGAATAGCGGCACAAAAATAAACAAGTTGTTTTTAATTTGCAAATATTTGTTGTAAAAAATAAAACCAGCACAGCCTGGTTTATAAAATCAAAGGCCGCAATCACCTGATAATCATGAAAGTTAGCCATTTGAACCATGAAAAGCACCTCTTTCGTCAAATGAAACAATCCGTGTTTTGTCTTAGATTCGTATTAAATGTGTCAATTTCAATCCCCAACTTGCTTTATTTTTCCATCTTTGCCACCCCAATTTGTGAGCGTCACGACGAATGAATGACCTGAAACCATGAAGTGCCTATTTGATCGTTACGCAACAAAAAAAACCAGTCCCCCAAGTTGATAATCCGTGGCAACTTTCCTCCCGTCCTGATTTCTGAAGTTTTACAAAACGT
>JANRLZ010000584.1:0-7663 GCA_033762055.1 Saprospiraceae bacterium | reverse complement strand
CACGAGTTGGAACCGTTTTTCCAAGCGCGTATCCCCAAATATGGATTGAGTGTATTTCCGTTTTTTTTCATCGATACAAGATTTTGCTTACTTAACAATCTGTCAAAGAACTTGGTTGCTGGTTTTGTGGGTAATCAATAGACCTACTAAACTTTATAAACCATAAACCCATATCAACCCTCATCAACCCCCTTTTGCCTTTTTATACACAGGTACTGTCGAGCAGGGTTCGCCGAACATGATGCTGAGGGCAACAGGTTGTAGTTTCTTTGTTATTTCCAGATAGGCCGATGCAGGAACGGGTTTGTCGCTGCATCCTTTGATGACCAGGCGTTTACCTTCGTAATCACTGATATTGAGGGCGGCAAGTTTTTTAAAAAAAGCCTTTTCCGGAAAATCTGCCGGTTCGCAAAGGGCGATATCGGCAACGAAGGGGGCAGCATGGGTGGCTACCAGCATATACGCCCACATGGGAATGATGGCATCGGCGGAACAAAAAACGGCGAGGTTTTTTCCCTGATGTTGTGTCCAGTCGTGGGCCAGCAAGGCTTCGCGGAAATCTTTTTCCTTGAGTATCAGGCCCATAAACAGGTAATCTTTGAGGTCGAACGGCACGATTTCGCCGGCCGGGTACCATGCTTCCAGGTCAATGGTTACGAGACTGCTGTTGGCGACCCGGTTGACTAAAGGTTGTTCGAGTGTGGCTTCCATGGTGAATAAATTGATGAAAATCAGGCGGGTACTTCACCTACACTGTTTTCGATTTCTTTAAAATCCTTGGGTTTGGGAAGGTCGGTCAGGCTGTTGATACCGAGGTAATCCATGAATTTTTCGGTAGTTCCATACAACAGGGGGCGCCCCGGACCTTCGCTGCGACCGGTGATGAAAACAAGTTCTTTTTCCAAAAGTTTTTGCAAAGCGTAGTCGCAATTTACCCCGCGGATTTCTTCTATTTCCGGGCGACTGACCGGTTGTTTGTAAGCGATCAGTGCCAGGGTTTCAAGGGCCGCCTGCGAAAGCCGCTTCTTGGTGGCCTGTTTGAGGTGAATGGCTACTGTACTGTGGTACGCGCCTTTGGTCAGGAATTGCCAGCCGCCCGCAATTTCAATCAACTCGAAGGCATAATGCGGGCCGGCGAATTGTGTTTTCAGGTCTTCGATTGCCTGCAAAATATCAGACTCCTGCACGGGCGCCTGAAAAGCTTCTTCCATCACGGCCTTTAAATCGGCCACGGCCACTGCTTGCGGCGAGGCGAAAATGAGCGCTTCAACGTGCTGTTTTAAAAATTCCATTCCGCAAAGATAAGCGGGGAGAAAAGATATTTGGGTGTACGAAACATCTTCTCATTATCGTGAAAATCACTGGATTGCTCGAGTATATGACAGGAAATATCCAAAACCAGGTCGCTTTACCTATTTTTGAAGTTGGTTTGTCGCTTAAATCAAAGTAAAATGAAACCAATACCTACCCTTCATCCATTTACCTACCCCGGACTTGCACTGGCATTGCTGGGCGTTCCGCTGCTGATTTGGGTATCCAACCTGCTTATTGGCGATGCGATGCTCAGTACTTCATTGGTGGTAACCCGCGAACTGGCCATCTTTGCCCTTACCGGTCTCCTCTTGCTGCTGGTAGTAAAAGGCGAAGGCCTCGGACTCGATTCTATCGGGCTGCACAACCGGCACTGGGGCAAATCGCTGTTGCTGGCCGTCATTGGCCTTGTTGCCTGTTTTGCGGCGGGAGCCGCTACATTGTTCGGCTTGCAGTTCGCCGGCATTCCCTTTGGGGAAAGCGGCGAGGCGGCCCGTTACGAGCACGTTTCACTTTGGGCCATTACGCTGATGGTTTTGCGGGCAGGGGTGGTAGAGGAGATTTGTTATCGCGGCTATGCGATGGAACGCCTGGGTGCGCTTTCAAAAAATCCCCTGGTTTATTTTTGGTTGCCTTTGGTGATTTTTGGGCTCTGGCATTACCGGCAGGGAGTCGGAGGTATCCTTATTTCTTTTGTGCTGGGCGCCGTACTGGCTTTTATGTACTGGAAAAAACGCGACCTGAAAGCCAATATCATGGCGCATTTTATGGTGGATTTTATTCCGAATGTACTGGCTGCGCTGGTAGCGGGATAAAATAGCAGGGGGCTGCCTCACAAGGCAGCCCCCTGAATCAAGCCGTGGTTGTTGCAATCAATGGTCGCTGCGGAAGCGCCCCATGGATTTATTCATCTGAACCGTCGTTTCGGCCGCGGGTGACTGCGTACGCCCCCACCTTTTGGCCGACCTCCAGCCCAACTTCACAATCAAAACGATAGTGGATGCAGCCATATATCCGCGATTCGGAGGCTTCTTTGGCCATTTCGCGCATTCTCGGCGCATCATTCGGGAAAAGGTATGACAGTACTTCAGCTCCTGCCGCCGAGAAGGTGGAGTGGCCGGAAGTGTAAGCCGGGAAATTCGGAATACCGGTACCGGTCGTAACGGACGGATCCATTTCGGTAGGCCTTGGAAGCAGGTAGTAATACTTCACGTCCCAGCAGGTAATACCGGCGTCTTCAAGCGCGGTATTCACCAGTGCCATAGCGCGGGCGGAACGGATTTCGTTGAACTGATTTTCATAAATCAGTTCAGCAGCGGTGCGGTTCCAGTGGCCCGGAGGCGTATAACTGCCTGCGCCGTCGGCCCAGTAAGCGGTGATGCGGAGTTGTTCGCGGGTGCGGTTTTTTGATATTTCGCGCAATTCGTTCATATCTTTTTCGAATTCAGCCGTGCCCGGTTGGGGGGGGAGTGGCGGCCGGAGTGCAATCTTGGTTGCATTGTCAAAATTCCAGGTAACAACGTTGCCAAAGAAAGGCAACATGGGCGGCCGTGAAGGAATATCGCGACTGGTCCAAAGTTTTGTAATACCACGAGCGGTTGCATCGTCTTTTTGTCCCTGGAAGCCGGCCTGGTTGTTGGCGGCGCCCATTTTGTCTTTTTTCGCCCAACCGTCAATGATGCTCAATGCGACGGCGCGGCCCAGCGAATCGCCCACAGAGAGATCGCTTTGCACATTGGCGCCGGCCCAGAGGCGGCTTTTTTTGTGTTCTTCTGCCTTGGCGGTAACATTGGCTACTTCACGCGGGAAGATGAATTTCAGGATTTCGCGCGAAGCGGCTGCTACTACGGCGTCTTCCGAAGGATAGGAAGGCAAGTCATTTTCCGGGATCAGCGGCGTGATATCGCTCGCATTCCGGTAGGGCGCCAGGCGCTTGTGCTGGAATTTGTAATCCCAGGCAACGACCAGTGCATTGTACTGTGCCACCGCGAGCAGTGCCAGCAAACGCGAGGTCACGGGAGGATTGGCAAATGGTACGCGGGGGTAGGCATCCGGGTTGGCCGGGTTGAATACCAGGGGTGGATACACCGGATTGCCGGTGCTGTCATAGACATAATTAGGGGGTACGTTGTAATTGGCGGCCAGTTCGCGGGCAATTTCATGCCAGCGCAACACGCCATTCCCTCCCCAATAAAGGGCCAGTTCCTTTTCTTCGGCAGAAGCGCCCGACATGGCAGCGCGCAAGGCGTCGAGTTCGGCCTGATAAGCCGGGGATGCTACAGCATCGGGGGCAGGTATGGCTGGAATAGCCATGTCTACCGTAGCAGCGCCGCTGCCGTCGAGCAGTTTATACAAAGCCCAATTGCCGGCATTTGAATCGAGCCGGGTTTCAGGATAAGGAGCATAAGCCGGGTTTTCCGGCGGATTTTTATCGCAACGGCTCAGGGACAAAACGAGTCCAAGACCCAGTAAAACGGGAAGGATATGTATTTTTTTCATTGAATTTGCCTGTTGAGTGGTGTAGATGGGTGGTTTAGTTGGCTGCAGTTTCTTTGGGTACATTGATGTCGAGGAAATACGTTACCCCGGCGCTCCAGGAGAGCGCTTCGCCGGCATTGCGACCGCTCAGTACCTTGCTGATGGTAGCCAGAACGCCGAGCCTTTTGGTGACAAAATATTTGCCGAAAAAGCCGACCTGCGAAGCAGCCATTTTGTTGGTTGCCTGGGGCATCTCGTTGTAGCGAATATCGTCGCCCGAAAGTCCGGTAAACGCGTCGTACCAAACTTCGGCCTGATAACGCGGTTTGATAAAACCGAGGCGCGCCGAGTAGTCGAACACATTGGGTACCGGCATTTCATCGCTGTAAATCAATTTGTTGTCGAACAAGTACGCGTCGCGATCAGCGGTGGTGTTGCTGCGCCAGGTGTGTCCGGCCTGTGCCGTTACATACAGTCCAAAGTCGGCAGTATAGTTCAGCACGGCTCGAAGCGAAGCGGTTTGGCTGTGAACGCCGATGCTGAAGGGCATCAAATCCGGGGTGTAATTGCTTACCGGCGTGGAAAGTCCACCCGTCGCCTGCACCTTGAATGCGCCTCCGGCTGCAGAAATTTCCAGTGCCTGGTATTTGAGGAAGAGCATGAGGTCTTGCAGGCCTTTCTGGCCGCTGATGTAACTCACGTCGGCGCCGGTCCAGACATAAGGTACGCCAAGCATGACGTTCAGGTTTTTGGTGATGCCATAGTTGCCCATGAGCAGGGCGCTCCGGCTGGAAAAAGTACCGAGATTGAGGTTGGAGCGTTTTTTCTCGCCCTCCCAGTAGTTCTCCCATTCGCTTTGTGCGTATTGGCCAAGGATACAGAGCTGACCGTGCGGCATCATCAAGGCATCGGTAGGCATCTGCGCAAGCGCGTTCCCGCCAATAAACAGGAACACAATCAGGTAAATCTGTCGCATAAAATAGATAGGTTTTGTTGCAAAAACTCCGCAAACGTAGGGCCATGCCGGACGGTAAGGGCTTAGAATCGGCTTAGAATCCTGTTTGCCTGCATGCTGTTTTCCACACTACCTTTGCGCCGCTTATCATTTCTCTTGCATGAACAAAAAAATTGACGCCCCGCTTGCCCCCCAACCCGTCGGCCTTTATCCGCATGCCCGTCGTGCCGGCAATTTGTTGTTTCTCTCCGGAATCGGCCCACGCGATCCCGAAACCGATGGTGTGCCGGGTTTGATCCGTTCCGGTGCAGGAAATTACACTGAATTTAATTTTGAAGCGCAGGTACATTCGGTATTTCGCAATGTGCGCACTGTGCTGGAAGCGGCCGGTGCAGGGTGGGAAGACCTGGTAGATGTAACCGTTTTTTTGGTGAATATGGAACGTGATTTTCACACGTTCAACCGCATTTACGCCGAATACTTCAAAGACAGCCAGCCCTGCCGCACCACCGTTGGTATTGACCGCCTGCCCACCCCGATCGCCATCGAATTGAAATGTGTTGCAGTAATTCGCGATTGATTTTTTGGTAAAATCAAATAGTTTTATACCTTTGAGGCGTTTTTGAGCATCGCAACCCATCGGCAAACCATTCGCCAGCGTTTTTTTTCGTAAGTAATGACTTTGCTACACCCAACCGATGTTCGCTTTTTTCACTCATTTTTTTCTTTTTTTACAATGAACATTTTCGTAGCAAAGTTGAACTACGACACCAGCGTAGACACACTCCGCGCCGCTTTTGAGCAATTTGGAGAAGTCTCCTCCTGCTCTATTCCGATTGACAAAATGTCGGGCCGCTCCAAAGGCTTTGGCTTTGTTGAAATGGACAACGACGACGAAGCACAAAACGCAATTGACAGCTTGAACGAGACCGATATTGACGGCCGTACCATCGTGGTTAAGAAAGCCGAACCTCGTGAGTCTCGTCCGAGCGGTGGCGGTTTTGGCGGCGGCAATCGCGGTGGCGGTGGCGGCTACGGCGGCGGCAATCGCGGTGGCGGCGGTTACGGCGGCGGCAATCGCGGTGGCGGCGGCGGTTACGGCGGCGGCAATCGCGGTGGCGGCGGTGGTTACGACCGCGACCGTCGTGGTGGCGGCGACCGCTGGTAAAATCAACGGAATTATTATTCTGCACAATACGGGCTGTTCCTCCACGGAGCAGCCCTTTTTTTGTCTTTCTTCGTCTGTCGTCTTCGGCATAAATGCCGCGCTCCCGACGGACTGAAGTCTGTGCTACCGTTCACCGCCATCTTTTTTCATAATTTCCACCCGACGAATGCAAACCGGGTTACATTTTTCTAACTTTGCGCGCTTTTTTTGTCAACCTTGCCGAATGTTATTTTGTTAAGCGGGTTAAAAAATTGCTTTTCCCAAATAACCGACTCATTAAAAACGTCACTTCCACATTTTATGGTTGCTACCGAAACTCGCCCCGCCTACAAAGTCAAAGACATCGCGCTTGCCGATTGGGGCCGCAAGGAAATTACACTGGCCGAGGCTGAAATGCCGGGGCTTATGGCGTTGCGTGAAGAATTCGGCGCCGACAAGCCGCTTCAAGGCGCGCGTATCGCCGGTTGCCTGCATATGACCATCCAGACCGCCGTACTCATCGAAACACTCGTCGAACTCGGCGCTGAAGTCTCCTGGTCTTCCTGCAATATCTTCTCTACCCAGGATCATGCCGCTGCTGCCATCGCTGCTGCCGGCATTCCGGTCTTTGCCTGGAAAGGCATGAATGCCGAAGAATTCGACTGGTGTATCGAGCAAACATTGTTTGCTTTCAAAGACGGTCAGCCACTCAACATGATCCTTGATGATGGTGGCGACCTGACCAATATGGTACTCGACCAATACCCCGAACTGGTGCAACATATCCGTGGTATTTCGGAAGAAACCACCACCGGCGTACACCGCCTTTACGAACGTATGGCAAAAGGAACCCTTCCCCTGCCCGCCATCAATATCAACGATTCGGTAACCAAATCGAAATTCGACAACAAATACGGCTGCAAGGAAAGTCTGGTGGATGCCATCCGCCGTGCCACCGATATTATGATTGCCGGTAAAGTAGCGGTCGTGGCAGGATATGGCGACGTAGGCAAAGGGTCGGCTGCCTCCCTGCGCGGCGCAGGCGCCCGTGTGATTGTAACGGAAATTGATCCGATCTGTGCCCTTCAGGCGGCGATGGATGGGTTCGAGGTAAAACGGATGGAAAACGCGATTCCCCGTGCCAACATCGTTGTAACCGCTACCGGCAACTGCGACATCGTGACGGAAAAACACTTCCGCCTGATGAACGACAAAACCATCGTGTGCAACATCGGGCATTTCGACAATGAAATAGACATGGCATGGTTGAATGAAAAGTACGGACATACCAAAATGACCGTCAAACCCCAGGTAGATCTCTATAATATTGACGGGAAAGACATTATTTTGCTGGCCGAAGGCCGTCTTGTAAACCTCGGTTGCGCTACAGGACACCCTTCTTTCGTGATGTCCAACTCATTCAGCAACCAGGTACTGGCCCAACTTGAACTTTGGCAAAACGCCGCCCAATACGACAACAAAGTGTACATGCTGCCCAAACACCTCGACGAAAAAGTGGCGCGGTTGCACCTGTCCAAAATCGGCGTCGAACTCGAAGAACTTGCCGCCCACCAGGCTGATTATATCGGTGTAAAATCAACCGGCCCGTTCAAGCCGGATTATTACCGTTATTAGAGGTGCTGTGTTAAAAACCAAACCTTTGACCAAGAATTAAGAATAAATCTGAGGTCAAAATCAAAAAAGTTCATTGACATCAAAAAGTAGTAAATTTGCCTACTTAAGCAGGTCGATCACTCGACCATGCAGCGTAG
>JANRLZ010000583.1:0-19677 GCA_033762055.1 Saprospiraceae bacterium | reverse complement strand
GGCGATGGGTTGGTGGATTTATTGATGGGCGAACGAACGGGCAACATTAACTTTTTCAAAAACAGCGGCAGCCCCAATGCACCGGTGTTTCCCCCCACGCCTACTTTGCAAAAAATCGGGCAAATTGATGCCCGCGTCCCGCCGGAAGTTATAGGATACAGCGCCCCTGCCATTATCCAAACAGAAGACGGCCCCGTTATTGTGGTTGGTACACAACGCGGGCATCTCGAAGCATACTATCTGCAGGGCGCTACCCAAGATACTTTTCCGCCTATCTCCCTCCGCTGGGGAAACCTGGATGAAGGATTCAGATCGCACCCGGCACTGGCCGACATTGACAACGATGGTGTACTGGATATGGTGGTAGGCAATCAGCGAGGGGGCCTGTCTATGTATAAAACCATCCTGAAGGAAATCAACATACCGCTCGGCGTGGATGCGCCGGATGTTGTTCCAGCCCTGAAAATCAGTCCCAACCCGACGCGAGCCTGGGTTCGTGTTGAGTGGCCGGCCAATGCACCGACCCGCTGGCAGGTATTTAATTCGCTCGGACAAATGGCGGCGGAAGGCACGTCGGAAAACGGCTCGTTCACTATGGACGCCAGAACCTGGGCATCCGGCATCTATGTAATAAAAGCAGAAAGCGACGGAAAATTTGTCACCGGTCGTGTGGTGGTGGCGCGTTAAAATCTTTTGCGGGCTCTTTGCACAAAAAACGCCCTTGTTGGCCTGACCAACAAGGGCGTTTTTTGTGTGCATTTGCTGCCTTATTGTTTTTGCCAGCGAATGGTCTGCGTTCCGTTTCCGTCGGTCAGCGTCAGGAAATAGAGTCCCGGCGCAAAATGATCCGAGGCTGTTTGCCAGGTATTTTCTCCGGCGCTGCATGGAACGGCCTGTGTCAGGAGTGTCCGGCCGGTCACATCGGTGATACGCGCCTGCAGGTTGGATTTATTTACGGCGGCATGGAAGCGCACATTCAACCGCTCGGATACCGGGTTAGGGCTGATTATCAGATCGGAAAGCTCGCTCAGGCCCTGGGCTTCGATGGTATTCACCAAGGGGGGGGACACGTAATTTACCGCTTTCGTGATAGGAAATTCGGTAAATAGGGTGTCAAAACCAGGGATACGTGTTTCACTGATAACCTTGGTATAATACACCGATACCTGCGTCCCCGGATAATCAGGTACCAACCAGGCATAGGTGATCAAGTCGGTATGGTTGATAATTTCCGTGCCAAAAAATGCGGCAGAGTCCACCTGTGATGCTTCTGATTTGATGCGTATGGCTTGTTGAAAATTGCCGAACGGTGTGATCAGTTGTCCATATCCGTCGTACTTCACGGTACGGCTTCCTTTCGAATGGAAGACCACGCCGGTACCTGCATCGGTCGTGTATTCAAAATTGTCTTGAAAGGTTCCGTTGTAGTTGGTAGGGAATTTCAACTGGGCATCCGGATTGATATAATCCTGAATAAAGGTCAGACTGGCTGCTCCAAGCAGCTCATACTGACTCGATTGTTCGCGTAAGTAGGCATATACCGGTGTATCCTGCACAACATGGGTAGCAATCGTGGCGCCCGGAAATTCGGACTGGAAGGGGGTGCCTGCCGGTGAAATATATAGATACAAAACCGGATCGGCAACAGGTTGCAGGCTGCCAAAATTCCAGGTTTGGTTGGCGCCGGCCGACCCCTGCGACACGTTGTTGGTATCGGCATCATATAAATAAACCGACTGGCCAATGTTTGGCAGCACATTGTTTTGCAGCACCGGTTGTGATTGTGCCGAAAAGGCAAATAAACCAGCCAAAAAGAGGGATAACAGTGATTTTTTGAACATGGTAGTCATGTGTTTGGTGAGACGCAAAGGTCGGCAAAGAACTTTACGGCGCCAACACCGACGTGTTAAAGTTCCCATCCCTCAATCAACGACTACCTATAAAACCGACGTGTGATATTTTTTGTCTTTTTTGACCTCCTCACAACAAACATGGCGGAGCACTATTTTAGATAAAATTCCACCAATTTAACTTTTAGCCTGTTAAAACTGCCTCGGCGGTTTTAAATCAGTTGCTCAGGCTATGGCGTGACGCCGACTTTGGCGAAAAGCGTCTTTAGGATATTGTTTTGGCATTTTAAATGCCTCAGGGAACATTAAGTCGGATTGGCTGATCGGCAGTCCCCTGAATGTCCATAAATTTCCTGAACACGCTGTCACACGGCCACCGGCGCCTTGATGGCCGGCCAGGGGTCGTAGTTCAGTATTTCAAAATCCTCGTATTTAAACCCGAAAATATCGCGTACTGCCGGATTGATTTTCAACGTCGGCAGCGGGCGTGGTTCGCGCGATAATTGCAACGCTACCTGTTCCAGATGATTGACATAGAGATGGGTGTCGCCGCCGGTCCAGACAAATTCACCGGGCTGCAGGTCGCATACCTGGGCAATCATCAGGGTGAGCAAGGCATAGGATGCGATGTTAAAAGGTACCCCCAGAAAAACATCGGCGCTGCGCTGGTAGAGCTGGCAGGAAAGTTTGCCCTCGGCAACATAAAACTGGAACAGGCAATGACAGGGCGCCAGGGCCATTTGTGGCAAATCCGCCGGATTCCAGGCAGAAACGATCATGCGCCGGCTGTCGGGATGGTTGCGCAGCGTTTTTACCACCTCGCTGATCTGGTCAATCGTTTGTCCGTCGGGCGTTGCCCAGGAGCGCCATTGTTTACCGTACACCGGCCCGAGGTTGCCCTGTTCATCGGCCCATTCATCCCAGATGCTTACCCCGTTTTCCTTGAGATAGGCAATATTGGTATCGCCTTGTAAAAACCAGAGCAATTCGTGGATAATACTTCTGGTATGTACTTTTTTGGTGGTTAACAACGGAAAACCGTCGGCCAGGTTAAACCGCATTTGATAACCAAATACCGCGATGGTGCCGGTGCCGGTGCGGTCGCTTTTACGGGTTCCGTTTTGCAGAATATGTCGGAGAAGATCGTGATAGGCCTGCATGGCGCACATAGTAAGTTTGAGCGGCCAAGATCGGTTTTTTTGGGCGCTCTCGGGGCTTGTATTGCCTGAATTGTCTAAAATTGCTGTTTTGCATGAACAATCCGAGACAATTGACGATTGCTTTGCGGGGTTTCGCGGAAAACCGCCATTTTTGCGACGCTGTCTGTGTGATTTGTCTTTTCTTTTCAGCGACACTGCGTTTGTACATCGTGTTTCTGCGTTAAAAAACAGTCAATACTCCGCCTCATCCACCGAATACTCGATTCCCGTATTTCACAATGCAATTTCTGTTCCCGGCTTTTCTTTCCGCGTTGGCGGTACTTGCTGTCCCGATAATTATTCACCTGTTTTATTTCCGGCGCTTCAAGCGGGTATATTTTACCAATGTGCGCTTCCTCAAAGAAGTAAAGGAGGAAACCAGCAACCGCCAGAAACTGCGCAACCTGCTGGTGCTGTTGATGCGTTGTTTAGCCATTGCCGCTATGGTACTGGCTTTTGCACAGCCCTTTATTCCTTTGGGCTCGGAAGTAAAAAAAGGCGAGCGCGCCATTTCTGTTTTTGTGGATAACTCGTTCAGTATGAATGCACTGTCGAAAGACGCGCCTTTGCTCGAACTGGCCAAACAGCGTGCACGCGACATTGTGACGGCCTTTGCCGTTACCGACCGCTTTCAGGTACTGACCAACGACTTCGAAGGCCGCGACCAGCGACTTGTGAGCAAGGAAGATGCACTGTCCCGCATCGAGGAAATTCGCATCAGCCCGGCATCGCGCGATCTTTCCAAAGTGCTGATCCGGCAACAACAATGCCTGAATACCGGCAAGCAGGAAAACCGTGTCGCTTACCTCGTCAGCGATTTTCAGGCGAATATCAGCGATGTGCGCAACTTTCGTGATTCGCTGATCGAAGTCAACCTCGTTCCAATGCGTGCCGTACAGGAACGTAATGTTTCGATTGACAGCGCCTGGTTCGAAAGCCCGGTGCAAATCCTCAACCAACCCGCCAATCTGATCGTCAAACTCAGCAATCGCAGCGATGACGATGCAGAAGATATACGCCTCAGTTTACGCCACGATGGTCAAACCAAGCCCGTCGGCGCTGTAAATATAACAGCGCGAGGCAGTTTGCTCGATACCGTCAGTTTTACCATCCTGCATCCGGGCTGGCACGAGGCGCGCCTGTCGGTGACGGATTACCCGGTGCAGTTCGACGACGATTATTACCTGACTTTTTATGTGGCCGAACGGATTCAGGTGCTTGCGGTCAATGGCGCGCAGGCCAATCCGTTTTTAAGCAACGCTTTTCTCGGCGCCAAATATTTTCAACTCGATCAGTCCGATGCGCGATCGCTGGATTATTCCAAATTTGCCAATTACCAGTTGATCGTGTTGAATGAGTTGCCGGCCCTTTCATCGGGTCTGGCTACCGAGTTGAAAACGTTTTGCCAAAACGGCGGTAACGTGCTGGTATTTCCGAGCCAAACGGCAGAACTGAATTCCTACAATACCCTGCTGCAAAATTTTGCTGCCGGCAACCTCGGCGCTTTCGAGCCGACCGCCCGTCAGGCAAGTCAGATCAATACAGAGGAGTTTGTATTCCGCGATGTGTTTTTGAATAAAAGCGCCAATTTGCGCCTGCCGTCCACACAAGGGAATTTCAAAATTGCCCCGGCGCGCGGCGAACATATCCTTACGTATCGCGACGGTTCGGCCTACCTGGCCAAATTTTCAGAAGGCGAAGGTGCGCTTTATTTCTGCGCCGCCCCCCTCAATGAACAACAAAATGACCTGGTGCGCAACGGCGAAATATTCGTCCCAATGCTGTTCAAAATGGCTATTGCCGGCGCTAAAGGCCGGCAAATCGCCTATACCATCGGAAAAGATGAAGTATTGGAAGCCAAACACCAGGTTGCGGCCGGCGGCGAAACGACCTACAAACTCCGTCGTAGGGTCGAAACGGTCGCCGATAATACCGTTAATAACCCACAAGCAGCAAGTACCGCCGGCGAGTTTATCCCTGAACAACGCATCTTCGGCGCAAAAGTGCTGCTCACTCCCGGTACGCAGGTACGCGACGCCGGTTGGTACCAGTTGCAACTCAAAAGCGATAGCACCCTGGCAGCATTCGCGTTTAACTACGACCGCAAGGAAAGCGACCTGCGCTTTGCCACCGATGAAGCGTTGGCAGAAGGTTTACCCGACAACATGAAGGTGCTCTCCGCCAATGTCGAGGCCAATTTCAGTCAGGTAGTGGATGAACAGGAGCGCGGCATTGTACTCTGGCGCTGGTGCGTCGTTTTCGCCTTGCTGTTTCTGGCGCTGGAAGTGTTGTTTCTGCGATTGTGGAAGGTCTAAGACGACGGGGCGCCGGACTGTATCAAAAAAACTTATTTCGACGGTGTACCTAAGGATAGGGATGCCTGGAATAAACCGGCAAAACTGTCCTTTTTTCCCCTTTGCTGTTGCAGCAATTTTGCAGTGAAAAAGCAATTTTGCAAAACTACGATGCGCTGAGCCGTTTGGATTTATACCCCGGCTAAAGCGCGTCGTTGGGCTTTCGCTGTTGGTAAGCGAGCGTTCCGGTTTTTTTTTCAAAACGATCTCCATAATATGCAACACAGTCTGACTCTTCGCGCAATTTTTACCTGCCTGCTGCTGGTATGTACGAGCATACATCTATCTGCGCAGTCGCCAGGCACAGCAGATGGCTCTTTTGGTACGAATGGAATGAAATCCATCCCCTATTGGGCGCTTGAGCTGATACCCCAGGCCGATAATGGTTTTATTGCCAAAGGGTTTGACGATGCTGTTTCTAATTGGGGGATGTGGAAATACAAATCAAGCGGCGAATTAGACAGCACTTACGGAGTTAATGGCAATTTAACAACGCCGGTTGTTAACGGAGAAAGCTTCAGTTTTTTGAAAAACGGCAAAATTGCCCAGTTGTCAACGTTGGTACAACAACAACCGGGAAACCTCACCGATCTGCAAATTATCATGAGGAATGAAGACTTTAGCATTGATACTTCCTGGGGAAATAACGGTGCGGCTTTTATGGATATAGCCTATAACGATTCGCCTTTTTTTGCAGAAACACAGCCTGATGGCCGCCTTGTGGTGTATGGAAATGTTGCGCCATCGAATAATACAGCGCAGCAATTTACCCTGTTTTTGTGCCGGTTTACTACAGAAGGTGTCATTGATTCCAGCTTCGGACAGTATGGATGGTTTTATCCCGAAGTAAATCAGGCAACCGAGTACAAGACGCAAAGGCCGGAAGGATTTATCATGCACCCGGATGGAAGTTTTTTAATTGGCGCCGCCGTACGTCGTATGGTACCCAGCGACAAGAGTCTGTTTTACATTGCACGTTTTTTGCCGGACGGAAACCCGGATATTACGTTTGGCAACGGGAGTCCCATACAGGAGGGAATAGGCATCCAGACCACGGTGATGGAAGACCTGAAACAGGATAATCAGGGCAGGATAATTGCTATGGGCAGAGCCGATTATTCGCAGTTGGCGATTGCCCGGTTTTTGCCCAATGGCTCGCCTGATCTTTCCTTCAGCGGCGATGGAAAATTTATGGATGCCTACATGAACCCTTCGATTCTAGCCATTCAGCCGGATAACAAAATTTTGCTGGCCGGCAACGAATATTCTCCTGCAATTGATCAAATCAGGATAATACGACTTCGTGAAAATGGCACTTTTGATACGGGTTTTAGCGGTGATGGAAAGTTGGCCTTCAATTTTGCGCCGGGTACAAGCGAGCAAATATTGGATTTACAACTTCAGGCCGACGGGAAAATTATTTTTTCAGGCGTTAAAAATGAAACCAACGAACGCTACCTGATGCGATTGCATTCAGGCCTGATCGTCGCAGCAAAAGAGCCTTCCGGTATTTACACACAACATGCTCAGGCGCAGCCTAACCTGGTTCATGCACAAACGGAAATCACGATCCAATACCCGCATTTGAATCAACCGGAGCAAATCGCCCGACTCGTTTCGCCCAACGGCAAAGTTGACCTCATCCAACTTACAGATCAAGGCAATGGTTTAAATTTGATGGCCCAAATTCCGACTGGTTTGGCGCCGGGCTTTTACCATATCGTTTTTCTTTCCGATAAAAACCAACAGGTTTGCGCCCGATTTATCAAACTGTAGTCAACTTTAATGAGCAATCGCATGAACCGTAGATTTGTAAACCCGGAAAATGCGGAGAAGTAGAAATTGCCCCGTATCTGTTTGGGGAACCTTTCTATTTTCGAATGTATATTTTGACATTTTGATCAATGTAAAAATGTTGACCTTTTGGCGAGGGGTAGAAAAGTAAAATTTTATACTAAACAACATTCAAACCTGTTTTGCATTACCTTTACATGCTGTTAGTTGGTTTTATTTCCTTAATAAGTGGCAGATCCAAAGTAGTTTTGACAATTAAATGCTGAAAATCAAGGCATTTCAACCCTGGTATCAAAATCATCACTTTCAAGGTATAATACACAAGGTGCTACTATGAATACAATCTCCCGCCTCCGATTCATTGCTTATCCTCTCCGCGTTTTCCCGCCTGTTTTGCCGACATCGCCCTCCTAATCCATTTTCCCGATTCTCTTCCATTCCATGTTGCATCCTAAGTGGTAGGGAACTCTTGTTCCCGGCCTGGATACAACTGAAAACACGCCATCTATATGGAATTTTCCTTGCTTCAGATCCGGCAATTCGTTCGTATGCACGAACTGATTCGTCGCAAAGCGACCGGCGACCCACAGGCATTTGCCGAGCGCATGGGCTTCTCCCGCGCCACACTTTTCCGCCATCTCGAATCGCTCCGTATGTGGGAAGCGGAAATTGACTACGATCGCGACCGTATGTCGTATTACTATGTTACACCGCCGGATTTTAGTGAATTGAAAAAGTTGCTGGCCAGTCTCAATGAGTGAGACTCGATCCGCGGAGGTTTGTGCCGTGATTCGCTGAAGTTGCCGCCCATAGTCCGGAATATCGGGTCGGTGTTTCATCGGTCGCCGGGGCGATGCCCTGTACCTCCATTTTTTTCACTATTAACCGATTTTCTTCCATGAAAAAGGCTATTTTCCTTTTCGCAGCCCTCCTTGTTGCGGCCTTCGCCATTTATTCCTGCCAGAAAGACAGCGCAGAACAAGCCGTGCAAACCGCCACCGGCCAGGTTGCCGACCGCAACCCGTACGACACCTGCGATGATTGCTTCAACGAATGTAACGACTGTTGTATTCGCTTCCAACGCCATTCCGGTGCAGTTACTTTGGTGTACAAAGATGCCACTACCGGCAACATCAAAACGCTGCCGATGACCTCAGTCACCTCGCAGGATACGGTGGTGTGCGCGTTGGGGGGATATTTTGCCGTACATGCCGGCGCCGGGAATGCGACTGTTTCCGCTTGTGGCACGTCGTTCTCTCCAATAAATGTTGTCAACCAGATAAAAACCGGTACGCTGGATATTGATGACTGTGAAATTCACCTGTGATAAGTCTGCTATTGCCCAATCGAGCAGGAGAAAGTTAAGCCGCCATTTATACCTGGCTTAGGCCAAAGGCATTCGTCCTCTCACACCTCCAGACATACGGTTCACGTATCACGGAGGTTCACTTGGGTTTTACGACGAAGGGTGTATGTGTCCATTAGTGGCACATACCCCTTTTGTTTTTGGCGTTCAATAGTGATCGTACTTTGCAGGATTGGACTATATGCTGCCTGCCGTAGCCTTTGCGGGTATTGCCCCATTCAGGCCTTTCACTGGCTCACCCCCAACTTTTGCAGGTGCTTTATCCGCGCCCTCACCCCTTTCCACTGTTTCCAGATGCACATCCGCAGTCAGGGCTTACCATTGGGTTTTGGTATTTCTACTCGCCTCACCGATTCGGGGCGGTATGTCCCTTCCAACACCGAAGTCTGTAATTCCTTCCAATGCTTAACCAGATAACTGAACCACTCTCCGCTTTCATCCCGTCTATGCCGGGTGCACAAAAAAACGGGGCTATTCCGCGTTCAAGCGCAATAGCCCCGTATTACCTTATGGGTTATAGCACCCCTATGATTATCTTGTTTTAACCACTTTTTCGGCCATAATTTTACCATCCATGGCAGTAGTTTGTATGATATAGACTCCGGGCGCCCAGTTTTCTGTTTCAAAACGGGATACGGTTTCTCCGGCATCTGCTACAACCATTATCCGACCTTGCATATCGTACACTGTTACGACGGATTGGGCATCTTTTTCAACAGTGAGTGACGAATGGAAAGGATTGGGATATGCAGTTGCAGAGGCAGTACCTGTGGCAGTGACAGCGCGCGCTCCAATCGCAGATTTTACGGCCAAAACGTTTTTAGCGCCATAAACGATACTATATCCTTCAGGCAGATTGGTGGTGGCGAATGTACCCTGACGGCAGTTGCCGGATCCATTGCAAGTCAGTATCTCAAAAGTATCGTTAGGCGCAATCACTCCGATTTCATTGAGAGTCAACACGCCACTCAAGGTAGCGGTACCGTTCACAGCCAGTTTTGAATGGGCGCCTTCATTGTTTTGAATGGCGATGTTGAGTTGTACGTTATTATAGTTGGGACCGGCCAGCAGAGTACCTGAAAGCAAACCCGGCGCAGTTGTTCCCTGGTTATTGAAACCGCCAGTATAGTTGAAAAAACCCTGGCCACGCATCACCCCTTTATTGATAAACTGTGCATTTTGCCAGTACAATTCACTACCTGCCCGGGCTTCCAGTGCGCCGATGTTCTCTATTATGACCCGACAAGTCAGTTTGGAGCTGGCATCCATCACAAAAAGGTTGTTGTTCACGATTTTGTTGTTGTTGGAACCGTAGATATTCAGCGGATTCTTCTTGAGGATAATCTCTCCGTTATTCACTACCAACGGCGTGTTGAAGTACAGCGGACCGTCGAGCCAGATGATCAATCCGTTGTTGGTCAGGTTTTTCTGCAGGTTTTTAGCGTTTGACAAGTCCAGTGTAAGGATACCGCTGGTTCCCACCGTTAAGGGAAGCTCCACATTACCGGCCAGCCATTTCATATTGCCCAATACTTCCAGCGTAGAGGTACCTTTCAGAATACCGAACTCCAGCTCGATACGGGTAGCAATGGTACTCGGCGTGGGGGTATTGATAAAAAACTCGGATTTGACACGCAGGGTACCGCCACCGTTGATCGTGCCGTTTTGCTCCAGATAGACAGGAGAACTGATTTCGAGTACGCCCGGCGCCGTAACGTTTACGGTTCCGCGCAAATTGGAAGGGGTACGTAATTTGAACACTCCCGACAACACTTCAAAAATGCCGTTACTCTGATTGACAAGTGATTGGGAAAAGTTGCATTCTCCATTGGGAGCATCATAAACGAACCGGCCTTCATTCATAAACTTGTTGTTGCTGCCCATGGAATAGAAGGAACTGGTTGCATCGGTCAGGAAAAAAATTCCCGCATTGAACACCGTACAATTGGTTGCCATTTCCAGGTTGGAATCCAGCCATTGAATCGTACCGAAGTTTTTCAACGTCGAAACGATCATCGTCTTCTGCGATCCGAAACCTTTGCTTACTGTAAAATTGGCGAAAGTGTCAATTTGTAAAGTGGCATAATACAGACTGCCGTCTTCCCAGGAGCCACCTGACTGTACCTCGATCGTACCAAAATCAAGGCCGCCACCTTTCATCACCAATCCGCCAACTACCACAAAACCGCCCAGATTGATACTGCCGGCGTTGGTACCGAATTGGGCTACGTCATTAATACCAGGCACCCGGCCCAGATCCCATTTGGCAGGATCATTGAAGTTGCCACTACCTCCTTTCCAGGAAATTATAGCAGCATTTACATTGTTCTGCATCAGTAAAAACGTACACAGCAGAAGGAGGGAGAAAAAAGATTGCTTTTTCATAGCTTAAAAAATTTGTGTGTGGTGAAAAATTGAATTTGACGCTGCAAAGGTCTCCCCGCCCATTGTCCAGCTACAAGATCAATCTCTATTCATCTATTGGTCAGTATTATCCAATTAAGTGTTTCAACATTTAAGCACAAAACACCGCATTTAATATTTGATAAAATTTATATACAAAACAATTACGCACAAATACGATATAAAAATTATTTAAATTAAAAAAAATAAAAATTTTATTTCATAATGGTAATTGTTCAATCATTCAAACAGAAATATATTTTTCGCTTGATAAAATCCAGTACCCTTTCAGAAAGCATGACATGTATCGTAATAAACCCGTGCTTTTGCCTTGTGAAACATATCCTCAACTGGTTGCTCACCCTTCAATTTGCCACACGTTATAACCTGCTGGCAGCGTTGCTGCTCATGCCCAAACTGCTGGATCACTACAAAACACACCGGGAATAAACACCCCCAGCTTTCCTTGCCGGTTTGCTCTGGCTGCACGAATGCAATGCCCAACACGATGCAAGGGCAGACCGGCATACCGGTCTGCCCTTGCATCGTGTAAACCTGACCATGGCGGAAAGCACCTTTCCTTTCCCGCCTCACAAATTATCCTTGAAAAACTGCTCGATTTTTTCAAACAAATGCACCCGGTCGCGCCCCGTTACATTGTGAAGGTGTTCGGGATAGGCAAAATAATCCAGTTGTTTGCCGCGGCGTACGCATTCGCGGATGTAGCGCAGCGAATGCTGCCAAAGCACCACATCATCGGAAGTGCCGTGGATCATAAGCAGCCGTCCTTTTAAATTGTCAATATACTGAAACAGGCTGTTTTTTGCATATCCATCCGGGTTTTCCTGCGGACTGTCCATATAGCGTTCGGTGTACATGATCTCGTACATTTTCCAGTCAATCACCGGTCCGCCGGCCACGCCGCATTTGAACACGTCTTTCGACTCGGGGCGGGTCATCAGCGAGGTGGTCATAAAGCCGCCGTAACTCCAGCCAAACACCCCGATCCGCGCCGGATCCACATAAGTCTGGGCTTTCAGGTACTCGATGCCGCTCAGCTGGTCTTCGATTTCCACATCGCCGATACGGCGGTGCAGGGCGCTTTCAAAGGCAAAACCCCGGTGCGCCGAACCGCGCCCGTCTACCGTAAACAGGATGTAACCTTCCTGCGCCAGATGGTGCATCCACAAATCGGCGCCGGCCAGCCACGTGTTCGAAACCAGCTGGGCATGCGGACCACCGTACACATACACGATCACAGGGTACTGTTTTTTGGCGTCGAAATCGGGCGGCAGAATCAGGCGGGCGTTGAGCGGCATACCGCCCTTGGAAGGCAGGGTAAGCGTTCGGGTCAGTCCCAGGGCATATCCCTCGAGCGGATTTTTTGCACCGTAAATAATTTCCCGCTTTGCCGGGTCGGCCCAGCGGGAAAGATAGATCAGGCGGGGTGTAACGGCATTGGAAAATCCGTCGAGCACCCATTCGCCGCTGCTGTTGACCAGGGCATTGTGCGTCCCTTCTTCTTCATTCAACCGGGTCAAAACGCCGCTTTTGAGGTTGGCGGCGAATACAAAACGGTTCATGCCCGTTTCATCAGCCACCTGGTAAAAGCAATTTTCGCCTTTGGCGTCGAATCCGTAAAACTGTGTAACAGGCATGGCGCCCTTGCTGATTTGCCGGGGAGCGGTTTTCTGGTTTAATTGACAGAGATAGAGGTGATTGTAACCGTCGCGCTCGCTTTGCCACAGGAATTGCTCGTTGGAGCCGGGTACAAACATGGCAGGTTTTTCGGGTTCAACCCACCGGTCGGATTTTTCCTCAAAAACGGTTTTGATAAAATCGCCGGTCGTTGCGTCGTACTGGTTGAAACGCAGGTGATTTTGTTCCCGGTTCAACACCGCAACCAGCACATATTTGTCGTCGGGTGTCCAGGATACGTTGGTGAGGTATTGCTCGGCGGGTTCGCCGGTTTTCAGGTAAATGGTTTTGGCGCTTTGCGTGTCAAAAATACCGATGCTGACGTGGTGGCTTTTTGCGCCGGCAAACGGATAACGAACCTGCCGTGCTACGGCGGGCATCGAATCGAGCACATAGACGGGGTATTCAGTCACCATACTTTCGTCCATGCGATAAAAAGCCAGGTAGCGCCCTGACGGGCTCCAGAACGTACCTTTGAAAATGCCGAATTCGTCGCGGTGCACGCTCTTGCCGTAAACAATGCCAGCGCCTTCACTTTTGGCTACGCCCAGTTCCTTGCCGCCGATATTGACCCAAAGGTCGTTGCCTGCGGTGTAGGCGGCAAAGTAGGTTTTGTCATGAATGTCCACGTTTTCCGCTTCGGCAGGGTGCCAGTTGGGACGTTGTAGGCCCCCGGATTCCGACCAGGTGTAAATTTCATTTTCCGTGCGGAACCAGCACTTGCCCTCCCCGGTCCATTGCAGGGCCGGCAGGTTGTCGAGCGCCTTGCCACCCAGTTTTACCATGCCTTCATTGATACCCGGCAACAGATCGAGGGTGTCGGTGACCAGGTTGGGAGCATTGACGCGAACGATACGATTGCCGGTTACGTGTGTGAACCGGGCCGTGCCTGGAATCCATTGCAACTGCCGCAGACTGGCGGGCGACAACGCCCCGCGTTTGAGGAACGCGTCGGACATCGAAATTTTGGTCTGCGCAAAGAGTCCGGCAGAGCAGAACAGGAACAGGAAAAGGAGCGGCTTTTTTTGCAAAATCATGGGTGTAGTTGGTTGTAACGATGGAGAAAGCGGGAAAATCAGGCATCCTGTTTTCTTAATTTTGCCCGAATAAATTCCACGACAATTGGCAGCAGGGAAAAACCGATGATGCCCAGCACCACAATTTCGAAGTTGTTTTTTACAATGGGAATTTGTCCGAAATAATACCCGGCCAGCGTCAGTGAAGTGACCCACAAAATGCCGCCGGAAACACAGTACCCGATGAATTTGCGGTATTCCATTTTACCCACACCGGCAACAAAAGGCGCAAAAGTGCGCACGATGGGCACAAAACGCGCGATTATGAGGGTGCGACCGCCGTGCCGGGCATAAAACTCCTGGGTCTTGTCAATGTATTGGCGTTTTAAAAACCAGAAATCGCGGGTAAAAACCTTTTCTCCCAGGTATTTCCCGAAAAAGTAGTTGGTGTTGTCGCCCAGAATAGCGGCAAAAAACAGGAGGGGAATCAGCAACCAGACATTTAAAATACCGGTTTTGGCGGTTATAGCGCCTGCGGCAAACAACAGTGAATCGCCGGGCAAAAAAGGCGTGACCACCAAACCCGTTTCACAAAAAATAATCAGCGCCAGAATCAGGTAAGTTGCCAGTTCGTAATCGCGCATGATGTTTTCGAGGTGGACGTCGAGGTGGCGAATAAAATCAAGGAATTGTGTGAGGAGGTCGAGCATTCAGTGAAGTAGAATTTGCGATTGATTCGATTTTGCGATTGATTCGATTGGGTGATTTGTCTATTCCACCACCACGAGTTGGTGTACCGGAAACCCTGCAACGGTTACGACATACATTCCGCGCGTCAATTGGCACAGGGAAAATTCGGCGCGACCGTTGCGCAGTTCCTGTTGCAGGGCAGTTTGTCCGCTCAGGTGCAACAGGCGGATGATGGTTGTGCCCGGGATGTCTGCCGTCACTACCATTTGTTCGGTAGCCGGGTTGGGCCAAACCAGCAGGGCCGGCACGGGTGTTTCCGGCGCGCTGCTGCTGCTCAGACATGCCGGAGCAGCGCCCGGACACCAACAGCGCGTGGCCAGCGTACAATCCACAACAAAGGGATTGGGTTTACCGTCCTGATAAGGGGCGATGCGCCATGTTTTGCGCAGTTCGGTAGAATCAGGCGGGTCTTGTTGTACCCATTGGCAAAGTGTCGGGCGCTGGAGTTCGAAATAGTTCGGGTCGGCGGCATTGGCTTGCGACCGGTACATGGTGTAGAAATAAAAAACCGAGCGCGCCAGGTCGCCTTTCACCGCTTCGCGTGGTTCGAAGGCGTCGGTGCGTTGTTCGGAGTAGGCCTGGATATTGCTGGTCGGGATGCTGGTAAAAAACTGGTTGTTGATGTACCAGCGTTGGGTTTGCGCATCCGGAATTTCGGTGTAAGGCGAGTTGCCGCGCGCTTCGTTGACAGCGATGCGGGTGGGGTAGATATGGTGCATATCGCTGCGGGCATTGCCCTCTGCGGCGCCTTTGGCCTGGGGGTAGGCGTGTTCGGTATTCATGCCGTTGGTACCGCCATTCTGATACACATACTGGGTCGGGTCTTGCGACGGGTCGAGCCAAAGGGTATGACCGGAGTAGATACAGCGCAGACTGTCGTCGTCGAGCGCCAGAATACGGGCATAAAGCGTATCACGGGCATCGGTGTAATCCAGTACCGTGTCGGGACGGTAGCGGCGGGCCACGCTGTCGAGGAGTTCTTCACCGGAGAGTCCGGGGAAAATGACCTCAAAACCCTGTGCCGACGCAGGCGAAACGATCAGGAACAGAAAAGCCGGCAACACAAAACGGGATAAAATCATGAGCAAAGGCGGTCAAAAAGAAGCGCGAAGGTAGGGCTTGCCCGTGAAATGGCGGATGTTTGCTGAAAATTGGGGGGGGGCATCTACTCCAGAAACAAAGCGTTCAAATCCAGGGTATCATGGACAAGGCGCTGTGCATATTCATTCTGCTTCAAACCGTGAGCCGTGACGAGTGTAAGGAAAAGCGTTTTGGTGGCGCCGGTTTCCGCTCTGAATGTAGCGATTTTGTGCTGTAATTGTTCGGCGTAGTTTTTAGTGATAACAAATGGCGCGACCGAAAACTTCATTTCGCACAAGTTGATGACATGGTCTTTACGGTCAATGACAAGGTCAATTTGTGCGCCTTTTTCGCTGTTACGACTGCGCCAGGCAGAGACTTCAGTGTACACGCCGGCGATACCCAGTTGTTTTTTGATGCCGGCAATATGGTAGCGGCACAGATATTCAAACGCGTATCCACTCCATGCCTGCCAGCGGTGACTATCCATTTGGGCAATCCAGGCGCCTTCGCCTTCGGCCTTTGAATCGCGAACAAAGCTCAGGTAAAACAGGGTGAAAGGGTCAATCAATTGAAAAAGTGCTTCGCGTTTATTTTTGCCAAAAGGAAGATAGCGGCGCAAAAAACCGGATTGTTCCAGTTCATCCAGGATTTTGGTTAGTGTGCCGCCATCGGGAATTTTTGTTTCGGCAACGATCTCCTTTCTGGTCATACCCCTGGATTTGGCAGTGAGGGCTTCAACGATGGCGATATGTTTCGTCGGTTGTTTAAATAGCGAACGGTACAAATCCGAATACTCCGTGCGGAGTAAACCCCTCGCTGAAAAAAACATACGATCAATATTCTGTGCCACGCTGCGATTGACTTGTACATTTTCCAGATAAAAGGGGATGCCTCCCATTGTCATGTAGAGTTCGGCGATTTGATAACGGTCGAACACCCCGCCCTTGGCCTTCAGGAAATCTTCGGTTTCAGCCAGTGTGAACGGTTGCAAAGGGATACGTTCGGTGATTCGATTGTGCAAGCCGCCATGGTTGTGAATCAGTTGGTTGATCATCCAGGAAGCCGCCGAACCACAAGCGATAAGCAAAACATCGTTGCGAAAAGATGCCCATGAGTTCCAGAAATGTTCGAATGCGGTTAGAAAATCCGAGCCGTGGGTGTCGAACCAGGGCAATTCATCAAAAAAAATGACTTTGCGCTCGCGTGTGTCGGCCGTTGCCCATTGGATGAGCGACTGAAAAGCCGTGAACCAGTTTTCAGGGGGATGTTCCAGCAGGAAGCGTTCGGGCGCAGCGGCATTGAAGGCTGTTTGGAAATTGATCAGTTGCTGCTTCTTGTTCGCCTTTGCCAAAGCAGTAATGCGGAAAGTGAAACGCTCTTTGAAGACGCGGCTGACCAAAAAAGTTTTACCCACCCGCCTTCTGCCGTAAAGGATGGCGAACTCGGACTTCCGGCTTTTGAACAAGTTTTCGAGGATACCCAACTCGGTTTTGCGTCCGATAATGCCTTCGTATGAATTCATAAGTAATGTTTCTGCTGAAAAAAGTACTAAACTTCAGCGGTAAATATACGAAAAAACATAGTTACCGCTGAAATTAACCTCCATTTTCAGCGGTAACTATACGAAAATACATAGTTGCCGCTGAAATTAACTTTCATTTTCAGCGGCAACTATGTTTTTGAATACAAGAATTGCCATTGATTATCTCTACCAAAACCGGCCCACCTTGCGTTTGTACGATGCATATTCCGGGTACTTTTCAGCCGATATTTTTTCACTGAAATCGGAACTGCCGAGAAAGAGCAGCATCAGCAACAATGCGCCGGCGAGCGACCAATTGAGCCAGCGACCGGTAGCAGCCACGCTGAACAGGTAAAAACTGAGCCAGATGGCCTGTTCGGCGGCGTAATTCGGATGGCGCATACGCGCCCAAAGTCCGGTCGCACAAAAGCCGCGTCCGTAGTGTTCGCCCAATGGCTCGCCTGCCGCAATGCGGCGGTATTTTTCGCGTTGAAAATTCCACTGCTGCTGATCGGCCAGGGTTTCCATGCCGACAAAAAAAAGAAAGAGAACGGCAGCCGCCATATCCATTGCGCCCAGCGGGGCATTTCCGCCCTGCCAGGCTGCCAGTGCGGGCAAGGTAAACAACAATATCAGGGTGTTTTGGTACAGGGAAATAAAAAAGAGGTTGAACAACCCCCATCGCCAACGCCCCTGCAATAAGGGGTTTTTGCGCAACACCCCCCAGCGATAATCCTCTTCGCCCCACCAGGGGATCCAGTGGTAACCACCCCGACGCCAAAAATTGTAGGTAAGCCGGGCGCCCCAGATCGTTGCCAGTGCCGCCATGAGGACAAGCCGATCGGCAAAATCGCTTTTCCAGGCTACCAGCCAGACATAAACAATCGGGAGAAGACTCCAGAGTTTGTCCACCTGACTGTAATTGCGGGTTAGTTCGCTGACAACAAAACAGGTAAATGCCACAAGCAACATGGTTTTCAACAACATGTACAAGGCCGACTGTTGTTCGACGCCCAGCGGCTGGCCGTAATAAAACGCAACAAAAGGCAGGGCAATCAGGGTGGCAAGCAGGAGAAGAATGGTTCGGAGCATGGCGTTGGAAACAGTGGTTTTCATGCTAAAACAATATCCGGCGTGTCCATTAATTCGCGATCACCTTGCTTTTATCCCGCTTCGGGGCATCTACCGGACCAGGCGACGACACCTTGGGCGGCGTTTTGCCCTCTTCACCGCGGCGGCGAAGTTCGTCTTCGGTCATGGGTTGTTCCACATCCTGAAACACGACCTGAATCTTGTAATTGCGATTGATGGAGCGGGCGATGGGGCCAAACATCAATTGCATGACCGAATCGGCGCGGGCTTTGGCTTTTTCCAGCACCTGTTCGTTTTCGAGCGCATCCTGGCGGAATTGCCGGCGCAGTTCGTTGAAACGCTCGTTCATGTCCTTTTCATTGATGCCGGCGAGGTAGCCTACATCGAGTTTGTCGACCCGCGGATACACTTCGTGCGAGAGGATGGTAGGCTGCGGCAGTTTGATGTTCAAAGTGCCGCGTTTCGGACTGAGCGTCACATCGAAATACTGGTCGAGTTTGAAGCCGGCTTTAACAACACTGATGGCTTCCACGCGTATATCGGTTTCCGACACCGAGAAGCCGAATATCTTGTATTGCAGGGTTTTGTCAATTCCCATCCGGCTGCGCAGTTCGTAAGTGGCGAGTTCGGCGATGCCTTTGCGCACCTTTTCTTTCAACATGCCGCGCGAAGCGCTGAAATCCATGATTTCGGCTTTCTTTTTTAGGCGTTCGGCCATGGGTTGCAGGCCTTCGTGCATGGCGATGTCGCAGGGAGTAGCCACGTTTTTGCCTTTTGCATAAAACTTGCCGCCGTTCACCCGCAGGAGGGTGGCCATGACCTGCGTAACGAAAAAGCAGGTGTACTTGCCCGCCACTTCGTTGAACACCTGTACGGCCTGGTTGGCGTGGTCGTTGTACCAGGATTCGTAGAGTCCCGCCGTAGTGTCTTTGATGGCGACAAAATCGTTGTAATACAGGTTTTTGAGGTAATCGTGGTGTTTTTTGTATTCCGGTTCGAGGCGTCGTTTCAGGCTGTCGGGCAGGGCCATACGGTTGGCGACATGGTAAAGCAGCGCCACATTGAAATCGTACACCAACTGGTCGAATTCGCGGCGATACTCGTCGGGTTGCGACAGGATACGCAGGGTTTTTTCCTCATCGAGGTTGGGGTTAAAATCGGAAGGCACATAGGTCATCTTCACCTCTTTAGGTTCCTGAAAGAGGTTCGACAGTCCGCCACCGCCGCTGAAAAAAGCCTTGTAGCCCACGATCACTGCAATGGTGAGCATCGCGATAAGCAGGAGTTGTTTGCCAAGTCCGCCGCCGCCGCCGTCGTCGTCGGGCGGTGCGTATGCGCCGTCTGTTTGATGCGTAGCCATTAGTTCGAAGTTTATGAGGGTTTATAGGGGCTTATGGGGGTTTATAAGGCTATTGATTACCCACAAAACCAGCAACCAAGTTCTTTGACAGATTGTTAAGTAAGCAAAATCTTGTATCGATGAAAAAAAACGGAAATACACTCAATCCATATTTGGGGATACGCGCTTGGAAAAACGGTTCCAACTCGTG
>JANRLZ010000582.1:0-2938 GCA_033762055.1 Saprospiraceae bacterium | reverse complement strand
CACGAGTTGGAACCGTTTTTCCAAGCGCGTATCCCCAAATATGGATTGAGTGTATTTCCGTTTTTTTTCATCGATACAAGATTTTGCTTACTTAACAATCTGTCAAAGAACTTGGTTGCTGGTTTTGTGGGTAATCAATAGGATTTGTGAGTTCATAAACCTCTTTCCTCATTCTCCAAAAATCTCTTTGAGCTTGGCGCCGAGTTGTTCGCCGCGCAGGTTGCGGGCGATGATTTTTCCTTCGCGGTCCACAAGAAGCGTTTGTGGAATAGAGGTGACGGAATAAAGCGCAGCATGGGCACTTTGCCAGCCTTTCAGGTCGCTGATATGATGCCAGGGCAGACCGTCTTGTTTGATGGCGTTTCTCCAGGCATTGATTTCGCGGTCGAGGCTCACGCCCAGTACGTCAAAACCTTTCGCGTTGTATTTGTTATAATTGGCGATTACATTGGGGTTTTCTTTCCGGCAGGGGCCGCACCAGCTGGCCCAGAAGTCAACTAATACCACTTTCCCGCGCATTTGTTTGAGCGAATATTGTCCGCTGTCGGGTGTCATGCCTGCCAGATCGGGCGCCTCAAAGCCGGTGAGGAATGTGGAGGCTTTTTTCAACTCCATGTCCATAGCCGGGATTTCTCCGAGATTTTTACTCCGGTACAAGTCGAGGTATTTTTTTGCGAGGGTGGGGTAGTGCGGGCTGTTGTTGGCTTTAAGCGAAGTAATGGCGCCTCCCAGGGCCATACGGTAGGTGGCGCTTTCCACCGGGATTTTTGCCAATTGAATTTCAATCATTTGCAGGATGCGCTCCTGTGTGGCGCCTAATTGCGTCAGGAACCCGGTATAGGTTTCAAAAGCAGTGGCTACGTCGGGGATTTGCTCGAAGGCTTTATCGCTCAGGTCGGCAAAGCGGAAATATTCCCGACCATAAAATTCGACTTCCGAACCTCCTTGTCCGGCATAATCGGGGGTGAGCTGAAGGGTAGCCGAACGCCAGAGCAGCGGGTTGGCAGTTTTGAGCGAGTCGAGAAACCGGGTTTTACGAGCGGCCAGTTGCGCGAGTTTTTCCTCCATAGGTTTGCGCATATTGCCGGTAGCGGCGTTGAACTGGGCGCGGGCCTGCACACTTTCCTCGGCAAATTTGGCTAATTGTTCCTGCAAGGATTCCAGGGCTTTGTTGGCCGATGAATTGACGGTTCGGGCTTTGTACATGAATTGGGTATTGCCCCAGAGTGTTACCTGTTTTTCTTCACCGAGAATAACGCGCGCCGTTTGTTGCGGATTGGCGCCTACGACATAAAATCGCGGTTTGCCGGCAGGTACCGTCAGCACATAGGCGCTGTCAGGACCACTTTTGCCGGCACGGGCAACCACTCGTTTGCCCATTCCGAAACTTTCATACAGATAGACGCTGTCGGCGCTTTCCTTGGTACCGTACAGGCGACAGGTCAGCGTCACGGTTTCGGTGTTTTTGGCGGCAGCAGGTTTGGCAGTGTTGTTTTTTTGAAAAGCCCACAAAGAAGCGGGCATTATCAAGGCGGCGATAAGCAGTTTGTTCATGTTTGGCAAAATTCCCTTTTTTTAAAATGGAGGCAAAAGTAGGACTTACCCGCAAGGGTTTTGCGAAACAAAAAGTTAATCTGACCTGAAAATACAAAGGATTCGACCAGCTGCTACTGTTTTAGCAGTTTGGCTGTATGGTGCCCACGTACTCCATTTATGGATAACAAGTAAATACCTGCAGGCATCTGCTGCATTTCCCGAAGCGTTATGCTTTTCTTCCCGCTTATTGTTTGTGTCAGCACAACATTGCCCAAAACATCACAGACTTGCAAGGTGTGCGCGTCTTCAGACGGCCATTCTACCTGCAGATAATTGGTAAATGGATTAGGGGAAACAAGGAGCGCATGGTCAGGAGGAGCGCCAACGTTTGTACCGGTGCCGTTGATGGAATATACCTGTGTACTATCGCGATAATAGACCAGCAGTTTGTCCTGCATTCCCTCCTGAGTATCAATTTTTGCCAAATGAGCGCCTTCAAAAGTGTGTAACAGGTTGCCGTTTTCATCCATCCAGATGACCTTGAAGCTGCCGTCGTCTTGGCGGATGCTGAAATACAGCTCCAGGGTTCCATCGGTATAAAACCGGTTCCGTTCATACCGTATCGTTGAGAAAATTTGGGATGCAGGGAAACCCGTGTTCACCACCTTGGGAACCAGGGTGGTCCCGTCGTAAACAGTGACGGTTTGATCGGGTTTGGGTAAAGAAACATAATAATCCCTGGTGCCGTTGGGGACAATCCGATCTGCTTTTTCCGGTATTGTATGCAACAATGCAAAACTCCTTGCATCATACACTTCCGTCACGAGGTTTCCGGGTGCATTAAACCGGTGGATCAGAATCAGAGCAGGGAGCCCATCAGGAGAACTGACATAGCCCGTCTGGCAAGTACGACTGAACAGAACAGCACCTGTTTCCTGACCTGCCTGAAACAGATAAGCATTCCCGTTTGCATCGGCTGGGGTCGAACGTACGCCATTTACTTCCAGCAGGTCATCATCATTGAACAGGTGTTGGGTAAAATTGTAAACGGACTGGTTGCTGACCGGCGGCGGGGTAATCATTCTCAATTCATTAAAGTTGCCATCAAAAAGATATAAGGCATCGCTCCAGTAACGCTGTACAATATAATGCTCGCCGCCGGATGGAAATAAATGACGTTCAATCTTACAATTGGAGAAAAAACAATCAATGTCGGTAAAACTGTGTAACTGGTTTAGAGAAGGCAGGGAATATACTTTTGGTGTACAAATCAGTCGGGGGGGCAAGCCGGAAATCTGGCTGAAATTGGTGCAGTAAAAACCCTCCAGTTCCTCATTTTCCTGCATCAGGTTTGTTCCAAAAACATCTTCGCCATCAACGCCCCAGTTGTAGGCCAGTTCCA
>JANRLZ010000581.1:0-5111 GCA_033762055.1 Saprospiraceae bacterium | reverse complement strand
GCCTCGCGGGTAGCGACTTATGCTTTTGCGGGGGAGTTGTTGCACGCCAACGACTGGTGGGGCGATCTGTGGCAAAGCCGGGCGGCATTGGACAGCAAATTGCAACTCATTTTCTGGGGCATGAAAGACAGTTTTGTGCCGCCTTACGAACTGGACAAGTGGGAAAGGGCTTTCCCGGAGGCTGAGGTGCATCGTTATCCGGAAGCCGGACATTTTGTACAGGAGGAGGAGCCGGAAAAGATGATCGAGGCTTTGAGCCGAAAGTTTTTGTAAGGATACGGGTTGATACAGGCCAATAGACTTTCGCAGGAAGTCTAATCAAAAAAGCCGCTCCGGAATATCCGGAAGCGGCTTTTTTTGAGGTTTCCAGCGGATTCGAACCGCTGTAGCAGCTTTTGCAGAGCTGTGCCTAACCACTCGGCCAGGAAACCATTGCGTTTTAAGCGGGTGCAAAGAAACGGGTATTTTTGGAAACCAACAAGCGTTGGCGGCGGATTTATTTTTCTCCGATTTGACGGAGCAGCCATTCGCGTTCGGCGAGCGGGTTGGTTTTTTGTATCAGTTCGCGGAAGGCGTCTTTTTGAGGTTTGGAGAAAATATTGAGCGAAAGCAATTTTTTCATCAGGCTGATCATGTTTTTGTAAGCGGCCTTACGGGTAGGGTCGAGGGCTTCTTTTCGTTGCAAATAGGTGCGCATGCTTTCGAGCAGGGATTCGAAGGCATCGTACTCGTCGGTTTCGTAGTAAATCTTAAGGAGCATGGTTTTGGCGATGAGATTGAAAAGCATATCATCATACTCGAATTGCGTTAGCAAATGTTGTGCTTTTGAATAGTCGCCTTTCTCAAAGTAAATTCTGGACTGATTGAAGTTTACGATGCTGTTGCGCTCTTTGTCGTCCAGGTGGTGTTGAAATTTTTCAATAAACTGCTCTGCCCAGCCAAATTCACCAATTTTGAGCGCAAAAGCGACAGCGTTGCCGAAGGTGTACCGGGTAATCACATTGTTTTCGAGTAGCACACCTTTCTCAACACCAGACCGATAAAATTTCAGCGCCTTACTACAATATTCAAGTGAGCCTTGATTTACTTTCGACGCACAATAGTTGAGCGCAGTTAAATAAAGGTTACGTGTTTCAGGAGTGTTGAATAATCCAGCGCTTTTTTCGTGGATTAATTCCTCCAGGCTTTCAAAATAGTTTTCTTCTGAAGTGTTGGTACTAGCCATATATGCGTAATAAAGGGAGGCAATGGCTACATCATTCAACAATTTATGTTCAGCAACGTAGTCCATAATAATATCTAGCAACCCTGTTTCGTAAGTGACCTTTTGATATACTTTATGATGCGCCAGCATTGCATTACCAATTAAGAGTTTTTCTGTTATGAACCACTTTTCAATAGCGTCAGACATCTCTTGGAGATTAACGGGAGCATTTTGTGTAATACTCAACTTGTATTCATATTCTTCGCGCTCTAAAAAAAACTTATTTAGCAAATAGTACCCATTGCGTAATGGTTGATTGGTAAGGGCTTCTCTGCTAAGGCGATGGGACTGACGGTATGCTTTTTCAAGTTTTCTTTGTCTGTAAATCCTGGTAAGAGCGATCTGTTGCTGCACTCGATCATTTGTGAAGTCTATAAATACTAAATACTCCTCCACCGCTTTCAATAAAAAGTACATGACCTGTCGCAGGTAAGCATCGTCATAGGGTTCTTTGGGAAACACCGCTTTCCAGGCGCGCTCCTTTTCTGCCGATTCGTCGCCATTGGTCAAAGATTTAACCATAAAATCGAACAGGCGAACCACATCCTGCCGTTGATTGTGGGCGGGCGATTGTAACCATTTGTGTAGTTCCCGTACTTCTTTTTTGCTCAGGGAGCGGATAATTTCACCTAAAACACTTTTTTGCATATTTTTTTCCATTGATCTGTTCAACAAAATACCAGCAAAAATCAAATTATTTTTGGGCAAAAATCGCAACAAAAGCCATTTTTACCAATTTTTTTAATTTTAGTTCCATATTCCCATGAAAAAACTTCTTCAACAAATGCATTTTTTTGTCTTTCCGCCCGCCAACCCCTCGCCGCACTTTTGTACCGTCGAAAGAAATTTCAACCGACAAGTAATCCACCCGATCATGCAAAAGTACCTGTATATACTCACCCTTATTGTACTGTCTGCCGCCCAGGCAAACGGTCAGGGGTGGGAACGTATCTTCGGCGGCAGCGGACAAGATGCCGCCCGCAGCATCGCGTCCACTCCCGATGGAGGATACATTCTGGCAGGTTCTTACAATGGCAACAGCCGCATTTTCCTGATTAAAACCGACGCCGACGGTCGGCTCCAGTGGAGCAAACAGATTGAAGGCAACGGCCCGGCTTCTACTGCCGAGGCCTTTGCGGTTGTTTCGACCCGCGATACAGGTTATGCCATCGCAGGCTATGTGGATGAAGATGCCGGCGGCATTCAAAAGCGAAAAATTTATCTTCTTAAAACGGATGCCTCAGGCAACAAGATCTGGGATCAAACCTACGGCGGCAACCTCGACGACGAGGCGCGCGATTTGCTGGAACTGCCCGATGGCAGCCTGGTACTGACCGGTTTCCAGGAGTATGCAGGCGATAAGGAAAATGTATTTGTGATAAAAACCGACGCGGAAGGCAACACCTTGTGGCTCAATACCTACGGGCCACAGGAATTCCGCCGCAGAGGTCGTTCGATACAGGCCATCCCAAATGGTGATTTAATCGTAGTAGGCGAATCGGAAGCCACGCTGCAGGAAGACAATGATGTATTGGTAATGCGACTCAACGCCAATGGCGGTTTGATCTGGAGCAATACCTACACCATCAACGGCGCGCTGGGAGATATGCGCGACGACGAAGCACGATCGGTGGTGGTGGGCGCCGACGGCAACCTGATGATCGCCGGTGTAACCAACGCCGAAACGCCCAATGCCGGGTTCCTCCTGAAAGTGGACGGCAGCGGAAATCCTGCCCCGCTTTGGGTCAAACTTTTTCCAAACAGCGATTTTTTTGCCCTGGCAAAAAACAACACGCACCTTTTTGTTTCGGGCTACCGCAGCAGCGCCAATGATCTCGACAATCTGGTACTGCACAAATTGGATATGGAAGGCGAACCGGTTTGCGAAGCCATCGTAGGCCGGGGCGGGTTCGATTCCGGTTTCGATCTGGTGCCGGTTCGCGGCGGCGCCGTAATCGCCGGATCCACCGAACAGTTTGTCGGCCCCCTGGGTGAATCCTATGCCTACCTGATTAAAGCCGATGAAGATTGTACTGTGTTGACGAGTTATATCCAGGCGAATATTTTCCGGGATTTTAACAACAATTGCCAAAAGGACATGGACGAACCGGGCCTGCGCAACTGGATCGTCCGGGCAGAAAGCCAGTATGATACCTTGTTTACGGTGGCCAACGCCAACGGCGACTTTAAAGTGGAAGTGGATACGGGCAATTACAGCCTGATCCTTTTCCCGCCCAACCCTTACTGGAAATCCTGCGATTCGATCGTAAACGTTCAGGTGACCGATTTCTACGACACCGTGTTCGTGGATATTCCTGTACGCACCCTGTTCGACTGCCCCCGCAACGAGGTGGATGTGATGACGCCGGTGTTGCGCCGCTGTGCCGATAACATATACACCGTACGTTATTGCAATTCCGGTACGGTACCTTCTCTGACCACACAGATTGACGTAACCCTCGACCCCTATCTGACGCTCACGGGCAGTTCGATTACCGCCATCCCCCTTGGCAACAATGTGTATCGGTTCGATATCGGCACCCTCAACAACGGTGAATGTGAAGACTTTACCGTTACGGCCTTTCTCGATTGCGATGAAACACAAACCGGCCAGACCCACTGTGTGGTGGCTGAAATCAGTCCCAACGAATTTTGCGACAACAATACCGGTTGGGATGGCGCCATCATCGCGGCCAAGGCATTTTGTGAGAACGACTCGGTGAAAATGTATATTGAGAACGTGGGAACCGGAGCCATGGGCGGGCCGCTGGGTTTTGTAATTGCAGAAGATGTTGTAATGCTAACTCCACCCGGCAGCCCGGATTATCGCTTTGAATTTGGCGCCGGACAAGGCGGAGTGGTATGGGCGCAAGCTGCTACCGGGGGCACCTTCCGCATCATTGCCGAGCAAAGCCCGGGCTACCCCGGCACGAGCTACCCGACCGCAGCCATTGAAGGCTGCCAGGCTGATACCGCTACCAGCGAGATATCGCTGGGATTCTATACGATGTTCCCCGAAGACGACGCCGACGCTTTTGTCGAAAGCGATTGTCAGGAGAGCAACGAATCCGATTTTAATCCTTTGTACCTAAAAAGAGGCCATCCTAAAGGCTATGACGTGCCTCATTACGTCAGTCCACAAACCGATTTGGACTTTGTAATCCAATTCCAGAACACCGGCGCCGACACAGTGCAGCAGGTCGTCATTCGCGACACCCTCTCTGCTGCGCTGGATCCGGCAACGGTGTATCCCGGCGCTGCGAGCCATCCCTACCAATTTGACATCCTGGGCAACGGCATCGTAGAGTTCACCTTGTCCAACCTTAATCTTGCTCCCGGTGGCGGCGCGCTCAGTGAAGGTTTTGTCAAGTTTCGCGTGTCTCAGAAACCGAACTTGCCATGCGAAACTACAATCTTCAACAGCGCCGCCATCTACTTCGACTTCGCAGCGCCGGTATTCACCGATGTTGTTTACCATACGGTGTGTGATAGTTTTATCATCATCACCGATACCAGAGAGGTTTATGTGGCAGGCGCCGAGGTAACGGTGTTCCCCAACCCTGCCGGCGAAAGCGTTAATTTTACCATCAAAGGCATCACGGCAAAATCCTACGCCTTGTTGCTCTATGATATCCAAGGCCGATTAATTTCTAATCATTTCTTTGATCATCCTGATTTCCGATTGCTCCGGCAACAACTCCCGGCAGGAGAATTTATCTACCAACTTGCCGCCGACGGCAAGTTGGTAGCCTCCGGGAAACTAATCATCCATTGACCACATTTTAGAGGCCATCCCAATCCGACGAGTATTCATTCATGAAACATATCCAAAGCCCGTGGCGCGAAA
>JANRLZ010000580.1:0-2730 GCA_033762055.1 Saprospiraceae bacterium | reverse complement strand
CCTTGACGAATATCGGCTGGCAAGGTTGGCTGGAAACGCCATTTCAGTTGATTTTGATGATGGAGGCGATAGAAACCTTTTGATTTTCAGGTGACGATCATTGTGCAACAGTTATTTCCCCAGCCAGGTTTTAAAATCGCTTACCCGCTCGCGGCTGACTGTCACCTCTTCCGGTTCTTTGGGACTGAGGTGCAATTTCAGGCGGTTGTTGAAAAAAGGGTGAATTTCAGCCACGGAGGGCACGCTCACGATGAATTGTCGGCTCACCCGAAACCACTGGGCCGGATCAAGCATGGTTTCAATTTCTTCGAGGGTGTATTCCACCAGGTATTTTTGACCGCTGCGGGTTTTGAAAAAATTGATCCGTCCCTCCGACCAAAAATAGGCGATGTCATTTACTTCGACGGGTACAAATTTCTGCAGGTGTTTGACCAGAAAACGGGTGCGATAAGCTTTTTTTTCAGTACCGTTATCGCCGTTCATCAGCGAAAGAAGCAGGTTTTCGATACCGGCGGTTACCGGCGCACCGGCGCGGGCATATTGCGTTTTCAGTTCGCGGTACTTGGCGATGGCCTGTGCAAGGTCTTCTTTTTGAACAGGTTTCAGGAGGTAGTCCACACTGTTCACTTTGAAAGCCTGCAAGGCAAATTCGTCGTAGGAAGTGACAAAAATGACCGGGCTTTTTACCCGGGTGCGCTGAAAAATCTCGAAACTTTGTCCGTCGGAGAGTTCGATATCGAGAAAAATCAGATCCGGCTCGGGTTGGGTTTCGAGCCATTCGACGGCGGCGCGGATGCTGCCGGCCGTGCCGGCAATTTTGATGTCGTACGCCACTTCATGGAGCAAGCGTTCGAGTTTTTTTACGGCGAGCGGCTCGTCTTCTACGATAAAAACCTGCATAATGTAAAATTTTGGCTTGTTTAAGTTGTTACCTGCCGCAATCTTCAAGGATCCAGCAAGGGTAAGATTACCTCAAATTGCCCGTTTGTTTCCCGCACTTCAAATCCAGGTACGCCCAGCAATTGGTAGCGTTGCCGAAGATTATCCAGCCCCACACGATTGGAAGTTGGCCGCTTGGTTTTACGCTGAAGCTGATTGCGAACCACCAACCGGTGAACAAGTAGTTCCCCTTCCTTGCGCCGGGCGCCGGGCTGACTGAATATCTCGATGAGCAAAGGCTTTTCGGGGCTGATTTCATTGTGTTTTACGGCGTTTTCTACCAAAATTTGTAAAGAAAGCGCCGGTATTTTTCTTTGAAAATCGGTTTCCGGGGTATTAATATTCAGCAAAATGCCCTGATCGTGCCGGGTTTTTAACAAGTGAAAATAGGAGCGGACAAAACGCAGTTCATCCCCAACGGTTGCCAGTTCGCGTTCATTGGAGCGCAGCAGGTAGCGGTATACGTTGCTTAGTTCATCAACAAAGTCCTCGGCGCGACGGGGGTTTTCAGAAATAAGCGAGGAAAGGACATTGAGACTGTTGAATAAAAAATGCGGGTTCAGCTGGCTTTGCAGGCTTTGAAACTGTGTTTCCAGACTGAGTTTTTCCAGTTTATCTGTTTCAATTTGCGCCAGTTTCCATTTTTCAAAATAAGTGACGCCTTCATACAAAGTACTGATAATCAAAACGCACATGGCCGACAACAACAACAAACCGTAAAAATTTTTCTGCGAAGGAACCAGGTTTTCATAACGCGTCAGGATTAACCCAAAATAAGTAGCTTTTGCGCATCCAACCGTGACAATCATATAACCCGTGATGCTCCACACCACGCGTTTGGGCCATTCTTCCAGCTTGCTGAAACGGTGCAACGAGGTATTCCGCACCCAATGACATCCGATGGGCGACAATACGGAAGAGAACAACCAGGGAAACGTCATGCTCCCGAAATTGCGCCACGACTCGAAGTAGGCATCGCCGTACAGCAGGTAGCAGAGGCCAACCACAAAGGGCGGAACCATCACAATTTCTACCCAATAATGGCGGATGATATATTGGATCGGGCGAATCATGGGACAAGGGGAATGGAGATGAGCAGGTTGCCTGTGCTTTCCAACCGGCTTGCCCCCTGATTTTGCAGGGGTAGCCAGTCATTTCCGGCAGCATCAAATGCCAACGATTTTGGCTGATGACGGCACTGAAAAATCAGTTCGTTTTCATGCACCGACAGCCTGATATGTAGCGGCACGTGTTGGGTTCGTACCAGAAAATCGAGTGCATTTTGGAAACTCAGCACTGGCAGGCATTTTTCTTTTCCGGGAAAGGGTATGCCGTCAATCCCTGATTTATCCAAGGAAAAAGCGCCGTCTTCGAAACGGTTTTGCAACAAAAAAACATAGGAGTCGGCGAATTGTAGTTCTTCGATGAGTGTAACCTTCTCTTCACGGCCTGCGCGAAGGAGGTAGCGGTACACTTTGGAAAGTTCATCCACAAAACGTTCGGCACGCGGCGCGTCTTCGGCAATCAGGGCGGAGAGGGTGGTAAGTGAATTGAACAAAAAGTGCGGATTTACCCGGCTTTTCAGCGCGTCCAGTTGTTTACGAGCCTGTTGTTTTTTCAACTGTTCGGCTATTTGAATGAGCGATTTGTATTGGCCGAAAAAATACATGGCCTCATAAACGCTGTTGTTGAGCAACACAAAAAAAAGCGGCCCCGAAAAACTGATCAACCAAACGCTCCACAAACTTTTACCCGCCAAACCGGGTGGAATGATGTGGTTGTAATTATAGG
>JANRLZ010000579.1:0-1688 GCA_033762055.1 Saprospiraceae bacterium | reverse complement strand
GGTATAAGACAGCCAAAACAGAGGGTCAGTGAAAGGTTAATAGACTTCCTGCGAAAGTAGTTTTTGAGGAGAAAATCGAAACATTTTTTTGGATGACAAGGCAAATTTTGCAGTCGAAATCGGGTATATTCGATGTCTCGCCTAAGGCGAGATGAACGTAGTCAGCCGGAAAATGGGTGGTTTTATCACCGAAAACTACTTTCGCAGGAACTCTAATGCTTTTTCCCACGCATGTAAAACCATAACAGGCCGAAGGCAACGATCAGAATCAAGGGGAAAATGACCATTTTGCCCAGCGTGGCCTGTCCTGCAGCCAGTTCTGCCGCTGCACCGGTCAGCCCGCTTGCTTCAGCGCTTTTTTGCGAAGCGTCTATCCAGCCGCCCACAACTGGTTGCAACAAACCAGTGGCAAACATCCCCATCCCGCCAATGACCGACATCCCCAGCGCCCCCGATTTGGGAATATATTCTCCTGTAAAACCCAGCATAGTCGGCCAGAAATAACATACGCCTACAGCAAAAAGAATGGCTGCTACATAAATCATGGCGCCGGTGCTGTGCCCCAGCAGGTAAATACCGAGGGCCGCAATGATCGCCGACCCCCACAAGACGCCTGTAGGGTTGAAACGGTGCACCACCGGACCGGCGTAATAACGCCCCACTGCCATCAGACCGGTGGTAAGCGCCAAAATAATCATCGGTTCAGCGCTCGACGCCTTCAACAGTGGACCTACCCATTGCTGGGTGCTGAGTTCCGTATTTGCCGTGAGTACCATGCACAAGAGCATAAACAGGTACAAGGGATTAAGCATGCCCCGCAGGTTGTCCGACAACCGGGCTTGTCCGGCATCGGCAGCCTCCGGAAATTTTTGTCCCCAAAAAAGCCAGGCATACACAGCGGTCGGTATCAGCATGACGGCAATTTGTACCTGCCACGGCATACCTGCACTGGTGATGAATTGAGAAAGCAACGAGCCGAGGAAAATACCGCCCGGAAACCAGACATGGAAACGATTGAGCATCGTCGTTTTGTTGTTTGAATACATGGCGGCAATCATCGGATTACAGGCGGCTTCCACCGAACCGTTGCCGAAACCAACAAAAAAACTGGACACCAGCAGCATCCCGAAACTGTTGGCAAAAATGGTGCTTACGATACCCAGCGCATGACAGGCAAAGGCAATCCAGACCATGCGTTTGGGTCCCAGTTCGTTATAAAGAATACCACCCACGATGGTCGCGATCGGGAATCCGATGCCCAGTACCATCTGGTTGATGAGGCCCAGTTGCGTGCCGTCGAGACCTAATTTGTCGCGAAGTTCGTTCAAAATGCCCGCCCGAATGGCAAAAGCAAATGCCGTGGTAACCAGGGCGAAACAGGAGGCCGTGAAGAGCCGGGAGGAGTTGATATTGCTCATGCAGTGGAATAAATTTCGTTTTGAAAAGACGGCCAAATGTATACGATTCAAAATAAAATAGCCGCCAAAAAAGAAACGGCACATTCCAAGTGAAAGTGTCATCCCGCTTCAGACGCGCAAGTGTCGCACTTAGAGGTGCTGTGTTAAAAACCAAACCTTTGACCAAGAATTAAGAATAAATCTGAGGTCAAAATCAAAAAAGTTCATTGACATCAAAAAGTAGTAAATTTGCCTACTTAAGCAGGTCGATCACTCGACCATGCAGCGTAG
>JANRLZ010000578.1:0-1550 GCA_033762055.1 Saprospiraceae bacterium | reverse complement strand
TTTTTCAATGGCTTCAAAATCAAACCCTTCGTGTTCGAGAAAATCCTGGTCTTCTGCACAAACGACGGCGAGTTGAAGATGCGGAGAAAGCTCCTGAAACGAAACCCAGTCGTGTTTCAATCGAACGGGACGTTTATCGTCCCAGGCTTGCTGCCAGCAACGCTGGATCATCAGCGGTGTAACCGGGACAGGCAAAAAACTGTACAGGAGCGTTAGTCCGATGGTAATTCCAAAAAACCAGAGGATAAGTTTGAAAATCAGTCGGCGGAAATATTTTCCCCAAAGCAAACGACCTTGTTCATCCTGCGGGATGCTGCGATACCATCGGCGGAGCGTACGGGCAAAAAAATTCACGGAGCAATTCAGGTGAGTTGGCGGGCAAATGTAAGAAACTGTTTTATAACCTCCATCGAACTAAATTTATGCTTCCTTGTTTTAAAAGGCTCCATTACTTTTGCCTCAACTACACTCACTAAATTCGCCCACCATGTTGATTATCATTAGTGTTGTCTTTATGGTCATCGGCTTTTTATTAAGCGCGAGACTGAAAAGCAAATTCAACCATTACGCCCAGATGCCGCTGCAAAACGGCATGAGCGGCGCCGAAGTCGCAGCAGCAATGCTGAAATACAACCAGATTTACGACGTCCGCATTACCCAGGTAGAAGGCCAGCTGACCGATCACTATAATCCGGCCGACAGAACGGTCAATCTTAGCTACGATGTGTACCACGGTCGTTCGGTAGCCGCCGCTGCGGTAGCTGCGCACGAATGCGGACACGCCGTGCAGCATGCTACGGCCTATAATTTTCTGCAAATGCGCTCCTCGCTCGTACCGGTTGTCAATATTGCGGCCGGTATTCAGCAGTACCTGTTTATGTTTGGTATCGCCGGCATTGGCTTTTTCAAAAGCCCGATCCTGCTGATTATTGCGCTGGTTGCCTTCGGTATCACCACCCTGTTCAGTCTGGTGACCCTGCCGGTCGAATTTGATGCCAGCAAGCGTGCCCTGGTTTGGCTCGACGGCAGTGGTTTCGCCCGCGGTGCTGAATACGACGGCGCAAAAGACGCCCTTACCTGGGCTGCCATGACCTACGTTTCGGCTGCCTTGGCTGCCTTGGTGCAGTTTATTTATCTGCTCTGGGCGCTTTTGGGTAGTCGCGATTAAAGAATTACAATCCACTCATTACTTTCACCGCAACGGGGCATCCCTGTTGCGGTGATTTTTTTTAAAAGAGGTATTTCCTGCAAACGCCACACATTTTCTACATTTTTTTAAACGTACCCATAATTTCCCGGCGACAATTTCTACCTTTGCGGCGTGCCGGGCGACCAGCTCCTGCAAAACCTCCCCAGGGCAGAAATGCAGCAAGGATATGTGGTCGTAGCGGTGTGTCCGGCATATTTTTTAATGTGGTCAATGAGATGAATGTGGACAATGGGACAAATGTTGTCAATGGGTGGATTGTGGACAATGCGGTTAATTGGATAATTTCAGCCCTGCTATAAAAATGGTCAATGCGCTCAATTCCTCCTCTGGTGACGCATTG
>JANRLZ010000577.1:0-15958 GCA_033762055.1 Saprospiraceae bacterium | reverse complement strand
TTGGTGATTTCAACGCCCACGAGGCTGCTGATGTCGCGTACGCGAATGGTATCACCCAATTCCATGGCGGAGATGTCGGCGTGTACCTCGTCCACCACTTTTTCGGGGGTGGTGAGGATGTTCACCGAACGCATGCGGGGGATGAATTTGCCGCCGGCTTTTACACCCGGAGCCTGACCGGCAAAGCGCAGCGGAACCGTCGCCTTGAATTTAACGCCAGGTACCAGTTCCAGAAAGTCAATGTGTTGCACGGCTTCCGTCACCGGGTGGAACTGAATGTCCTTCACGATGCACTTGTAAGTGGCGCCGTTGAGCGTAATCTCGGCAAGTTTGAATTTGGGCGTGTAAATAAGCGAACGAATCGCCGGCGCCTCCAAAGCAAACTGGAGCGAATCGCCGCCGCCGCTTTTATACATGATCGCCGGAATTTGATCGTTGCGGCGAATTTTGGCTGCTTCTACTTTGCCGGAATTTTCTTTCCGATGACCCTGCAATGCAATGATTTCCATTGTTTTGTACGCTAAAAGTGATACCTGTTTTAAAAAATGCCCGCAAAGGTAGAAAATTTGCTGCCGAACTTCCAAAGGTCTTTTGAAAAAAGTCTGCACTTTTCCTGAAATAATACCAGGCATGCGCTATCTCGGTAGCCTACAACATTTTTACCTCTTCCCATTTTACGTGTACAGCGCGCGTTTTTTCCGCCCGCCGCTCCATATCCTCCGCCGCGCCTTCCAGGCGAAGTACGCCACGCGGACAAACCGCAGCACAAATGCCGCAGCCGACACAACTCGCGCGCAACACATCCTGCCCTTTTTGTGCGTAAGCGCGCACATCAATGCCCATTTCGCAATAGGTGGAACAATTCCCGCAACTGATACACTGTCCACCGTTGGACGTAATGCGGAATTTGGATTTTTTCTTTTGAAAAATCCCCAAAATTGCCGCTTGCGGACACCCGAAACGACACCACACCCTGCTGCCCATCAGGGGGTAAAATCCCACCCCCACCACGCCGCTGAACGCCATGCCGATCAAATAGCCGTAAGCCGTGGAATATGTCTGCGAAAACGACCCCAATACACCGCCCTGATAGTATGAATTGGCCCAAAGCAGAAGGGTCATAAGCGTTACAGCTACCAATACCAAATGGATCATCCAGCGCTCTATCTGCCAGGCTTTCAATGATTTATCGGAAAGGTGGCGGAATGGGTCCCCCGCCGTTTCCGCCAGCCCGCCGCAACCGCACACCCAGGAACAGTACCATCTTTTGCCAAAAAAATAGGTCAATACCGGTGTGCCTACCAGCGTCATCAACGCGCTGAAAGCAATAAAATACACGCTGATACTCGTGGCTTGTCCGTAATACTGCACCGCCCCCGGCGAACCATAATAATCCTTCAAGGGCCAGAAATAGGTAAAATAATACTCCGGCTGCTGCATCATCTGCATAAAAACCGGAATCAGGAAGGAAAAGCCGGTTTGAAAAAACATGACCGACACCGTGCGCAACAACTGGTAGCGATTATGCCGATACTTGTACATGAATTTTACCCCCAACACCAACACGGAAAAAGTGTACAAAGCCCCGTAAACAAACCATTTGTCGGCCGCGCTGCCACGCATCAACACACTTAATGGCGTGAAAAGGTCGGTAAGTCCCACCAGCCAGTTTGCCGGACAGAAATACAGCACCGTGTAAAAACCGGTGATCACAATGGCTGCCAGCCAGGCCCACACGCCGCGAGCCGACAGGCTTCGAAACCAGACGCCGTTATTTTTGATGCCTTCCGGTTGGTGTAAATAGGCTTCACGGATATATAGCGCAACCCCGGCAGTCATCAAACCCAGCGAAGCAAGCAGCACCGGCGCAGGAGCAAAGGCGTTTTTGGCCGCCCAAACGAGCAGCAGCAAGACAACGCCCAACCCGGCCAGCAGCAGGGCTATTTTTTGTTTTCCGGTGGTAAGTACCGGGGGTGAAATGGCAAGGTTTTCCATCGTTATCTTTGTTGTTGGGTCAGGCTGGAAAGGAAACGAAGAACGCCCGGCAAACCCCGGCCCTGTTGCAGGGTCAGCGTTTTGCCGGTTTGCCGGCAGTACACCGCCAGAACTTCGGATTCGTATTGATGTGAAAATTCGGGATCAAAGTTGGCGAGCCCGAGTTGCTGCAACACCGTTTCAACGGGCGTATTCGTCCGGATCCATTGTTCGCATACCTCGTGCCGGTAGCGCAGGCCCATCAGGTTAAAACCCTTGACCGCACCCGATTCCCGCTCGTAACGCAGGCGAATGCTTTTTTTGCCTGCCGGGTGTTCCCAGTAAATATCGGCCTGGTTCTCCGGCAATTGCGGACGAATGTCGCCGTACACCTGATATTCAATGTCAAAGAACTTGGCCGAGTTGAACCAGATTCCCGGCTCGTAAGCGATGGGGCGGGCGCCGCGAGCGGCGTTGACGATGTTGCAGGCGGCGGTTTCACCCATCATCCGCCCGGTGTACCAAATCGCTTCGATGGCCCGCCGCCCCGGAGGCGCCTGGCGCAATTCGGCGCAATCGCCGATGGCGTACACGTCGGCTACCGAGGTTTGAAGGTGTTCGTTCACTAAAATACCACGCCCTGTTTCGAGCACCGTGTTTTGCAAAAAGCCGATGTTGGGACTCACCCCGACCGTCAGTCCGACGAAGCCGCAGGCAATGGTTTCACCGTGACTGGTCACAACTGCGCCGCATTTTTTGCCGGTGGCATCGGGTAAAATTTCCTTCAACTCGGTTTCCAAACGCAGATCAATATGGTATTCGCGTAAATGGCGGCTCACCATGGCGGCTTCTTCCGGTGGAAGCACATTGCCCCAAAATTCCCGCTCCCGCACCAGAAAGGTAACCGGAATGCCGCGTGAATGAAACATTTCCGCCATTTCCACGCCGATCAGTCCGCCGCCGGTGATAACTGCCCGTTGCAGACCGGCAGAATGCCGTTCCATGGCATGCAAGTCTTGCAAATGATACAAGCCCTGCACCCCGTCGAGCTGTTGCCCGGGCCAGCCGAAGCGATTGGGCTGCGAACCCAGTGCCAGCACCAGGGTATCGTAGCGGATGGTTTGGCCGTCGGCGGCAACCAGTTTTTTTTCCTGAAAATCAATCCGTTCGATGCGTGCGCGCAGGCGTTCGATGCGGTTTTTTTGCCAGAACCAGGGTTCGTAAGGGCGGGTATCCTGTTCGCGCAAATGCCCCATGTAGATGTACATCAGCGCGGTACGGCTGAAAAACTCGTCGGATTCGTCGGAAACGAGCGTGATGGCGTGGTCGCTGTGTTTGCGCAGGAAACGGGCGCAGGTTACGCCGCTGATGCCGTTGCCAAGAATAACGATGTGCATGAGGAAGCCGGATGTATCGCGAAGTATACGGAAACGTCGCGTGAAAGGATTTCACGGCGAAAAATAAGACACGGCACGGCGTGCGGGTATTATTTTTTAACAAACAACGGCGATCATGTCGTTGCCAAGACGTTCACCTGAACAACCACTCGGCCGCTTTGGGGAATTCGATGCCCCATCGCGATTCGGTGTGGCGCCCCTGCGGGTCGGTTTCGAGGCGGATTTGCAATTGGGCGGGATCGTAGCCGCGGGTTTCCATGCTCTCTTTAAACCGCCGTACATTGGTAATGACGCCGGCGCCTTCCTTGCCGCCTGCGTACAAATAAATACGTGTTTGGGAAAAGGGAGAAAAGCGTACCGGTTCGAAATATACTTTGGGCGCCGCCCACAGGGAGGGCGAAAAAATCATGAATTTGGAAAAAATCTCCGGAAACAGAATGCCGGCATAAATACTGATCAGTCCGCCCATGCTGCTGCCGCCAATGCCCGTATGCGCCCGATCGGGCAGGGTGCGGAAATGCCGGTCAATATGCGGTTTGAGGGTTTCTGCCAAAAAACGGGCGTATTCCTGTCCCAATCCTTCGCCCCAGCGTTGTGAATCGTAGGGAGAAAACTCGCGCACCCGGTCGCGACCGCCGTGGTCAATGGCGACCACAATAAATCCGCCCTTGCCATTTTGTGAGAGTGCTGCCAACCGGCGATCTACGCCCCAGGTGCCAAAGGGTGCGCTGTCTTCAAACAAATTCTGGCCATCCTGCAAGTATAACACCGGGTAATGTTTGCCCGAATGGGCGTAATCCCAGGGCAATAAAACAGAAATACGGCGACGGCGGCGCAGTTGGGGTACGTTGAAGCGTTTGGAAACGATCTGGATATCGGGGTAAAACTGCGGATCGTAGCCGCCGGTATGTTGTTTCCAGCGGGGAACGATATCCTGCACTTTGCCGCGGGGCGCTTCCATGCTGCGGTTGGAAGGCGGGTAGCCATCGGGGGCAAGTTCTTCAGCTTCCCAGCCGCCTTTCACATATTTGTATTCAAATTTATCAATGGTAGGCGGCACCTGTTCGAAGGTGTAGCGATAATGCCCTTCCTTGACTTTCAGCATTTTATACTGTTCGTCGCGGGTTACCCAGCCATTAAAATTACCGGTGAGAAACACAGGCCGGGCATCGTCGTCGGGCGTATAAAGTTCGAGCGTGAGCATTACGGGAGCAGAAGGGGCGCCAAGGTACGGCGCCGAAGGATGAGAACGCATACAGCGGAAAAATAGACTTGTTGCGGTGCAAAATGAATGCCACTATTCCCGAAACTTGTCGAGCAGATGCGCCAGTTCGAGCGCTTCGGCTTCGGTGAGTTTGCTGCCCGCGCCGCTGTTTGATTCGATAACCTGTGCTTTTTCGATATCGGAAAGCAGTTTTTTGCCGGTTTCAGATATGGTTACGATCACCATGCGGCGGTCGCGGCCATGCGGCACCCGTTCGACAAAACCGGAGAGGCGCAGTTTTTCCACCAGGCGGCTCACATTGCTGCTGCGGTCGAGCATGCGACTTTTTATATCCAGTACAGACAAGCCTTTGGGAAAACTGCCGTTCAGAATGCGAAGGATGTTGTATTGCGGACCGGTGAGGCCATAGGGGCGCAACTGGCGGGTGATGTAACAATCGAGCCAACTGGCAGTAAAAAGAATGTTCAGCACCGCTCTTTGTTTGGCCGGAATGGGCCGGGTGCTTTTGAGTTCCATCTCCAATTTCATGACGCAAACTTAAATGTTTTAACACTTAAACAAAAAAGCTATTCATCGGTTCAGTAGAACCTGCGGCATTCCAATACTTTTGCCCCGAATTATTTCTACTCATGCAATACGACGTTACTGTGATCGGTTCCGGGCCGGGCGGCTATGTTGCCGCCATCCGATGCGCCCAACTGGGCCTTAAAACTGCCCTTATCGAACGATACCCCGTTCTGGGCGGCACCTGCCTCAATGTGGGCTGTATCCCCTCAAAAGCACTGCTTGATTCTTCCGAACATTTTCACAACGCTGGCCATACCTTTAAAACACACGGGATCGAACTCAAAGACCTGAAGGCCAATTTACCCCAGATGATCCGCCGCAAAAACGAAGTGGTGCTGGAAAACAACAAGGGCGTCGAGTTTTTGATGAAAAAAAACAAGATTGACGTGATTTCCGGCCACGGGTCGTTTGTTACCAAAAATCGCCTCAAAATCACCGCTAAAAGCGGCGAATCCCGTGAAATCGAAACGCAACGGGTCATCATCGCCACCGGCTCCAAACCTGTCGTGCCGGCCAATTTCAACTACGACAAACAACGCGTCATCACCAGTACGGAAGCCCTTAATATCGAAAAAGTGCCGGACAGCATGGTCGTCATCGGCGGCGGCGTCATCGGCCTCGAACTGGGCAGCGTGTACGCCCGCCTCGGCACGAAGGTACACGTGGTGGAATACCTCGACCGTATCATCGCCGGCATGGACGCCGACTGCAGCCGCGAACTGATGAAATCGCTCAAAGGACTGGGCATGGAATTCCACCTGCGCCATGCCGTAACGGAGGTAAAACCCTCCAAAACTAAGGTAAAAGTGACCGCCCAAAGTCGCGACGATGCCTCCAAAACCCTCCAATGGGAAGCCGATTATTGCCTCGTGGCCATCGGTCGCCGCCCTTATACCGACAATTTGGGACTGGAAAACATCGGTCTTGCACTCGATGAAAAAGGACGAATTCCGGTCAACGAACACCTCGAAACCGCGATCCCCGGCATTTACGCCATTGGCGATGTGGTAAAAGGCGCCATGCTCGCCCACAAGGCCGAAGAAGAAGGGGTGTTCGTGGCGGAAACGATGGTCGGACAAAAACCGCACATCCATTATCACCTCATTCCGGGCGTGGTGTACACCTGGCCGGAAGTGGCCAGTGTGGGGTACACCGAAGAACAACTCAAGGAAGCCGGCACGCCTTACAAACCTGGAAAATTCCCTTTCCGCGCCCTCGGTCGCGCCCGCGCGAGCATGGACCTCGACGGCATGGTCAAAGTGCTCGCACACAAGGATACCGACGAAATTCTCGGCGTACACATCGTGGGCGCCCGCGCTGCCGACATGATCGCCGAGGCGGTTGCACTGATGGAATTCCGTGCCAGCGCCGAAGATGCCGCCCGCATGAGCCATGCACACCCGACTTATACCGAAGCTTTCAAGGAAGCCTGTCTGGCCGCTACAGCCAACCGGGCCATTCATGTGTGACAACAAAAGCGCCACAAAATGCAAAAGATGAACCCCTTGATTGACGCTTATCTCGCCGAGGGCTGCGGAAGATGCCCGCTGGGAGGTACGCCCGATTGCAAGGTGCACAAGTGGCCGGAAGCGCTGGAACACCTGAGAAGGATCGCGCTCGATTGCGGGCTCACCGAAGCGCTGAAATGGGGCGTGCCGTGTTATACGTTTGAAGGCAACAACATTGCGATCGTGAGCGCTTTCAAGGAGTACTGCGCCATCAGTTTTTTTAAAGGCGCGCTGTTGAGCGATGTTCACGGCATTTTGAGCAAACCCGGCGAAAACACCCAGGCCGGCCGCCTCGTTCGATTTACCGATGTTGGGAAAATCATCGAACTGGAAACGGTGTTGAAGGAATATATTTTTGAAGCCATCGAGATAGAAAAAGCCGGGTTGAAAGTGGATTTTTCGCAGCAAAAAATTCCGATTCCGGAAGAGTTTAACCTGAAAATGACTGAAATGCCCGATCTGAAAGCGGCATTTTTTTCTTTAACCCCTGGCCGGCAAAAAGCCTATCTGCTTCACTTTTCCGCTCCCAAACAATCGAAAACGCGTATGGACCGGATTGAAAAATGCATCGGGCAAATACTGGAGGGTAAAGGTTTTCACGAAAGCAAATATAGTACAACGCCTTGATTATCCATTTTTCTCATAAAGACAGGGGCTTTGCCGCCGATCTTTCCAAACCGCTTGATCTGTCCATTCCGTTGCGCGACGGGGCGGAAAACCCCAATTGTTTCTGGGCGCCCATGCCCGAATTTACCCCTGTACGCGCCGGCGATTTTGTGGGAAGCACCGCCGAAGGCGGCGTGGTCAATTTTTTCAACGTTCGCCTCAACCCGCACGGCAACGGCACGCATACCGAATGTGTCGGGCACATTGCCCGCGAGCGATTTGTGCTGCGCGAATGCCTGCTATCGGCCCATTTTTTTGCAAAAATTGTCAGTTTATACCCCCGGCGTACGGAGGAGGGCGACCGGGTGCTTTTCCGCGACCAACTGGAAGAAGTGCTGGTTGCCGGTGAAGCGGAAGCGCTCGTTATACGTACCCTTCCCAACGACGATCTGAAACTCCGCCAAAACTATTCAGGCGCCAACCCGCCCTATCTGCACCACGAAGCCGCTGCCTATGCGGCCGATTGCGGCATACAACACCTGCTGCTCGATCTGCCTTCGGTTGACAGGGAAGAAGACGGCGGTCAACTGCTCGCACATCGCGCCTTCTGGCAATACCCGGAGGCTACCCGCCCTCATGCCACCATCAGCGAATTGATCTTTGTTCCCAACGAAATACGCGATGGTTACTACCTGCTCAACTTGCAGACCAGCGCGCTGGACCTCGATGCCAGTCCTTCCAGGCCGCTTGTTTTTGCCATATGGCGTGTTGAGTAACGCGACATGGCGGCAATTTTTCCGACCTTTGCCCGTATGGCAAACATACTCGGAAAAACGCCCCTGCTCGCCGTGTTGGGCGCTGCGCTTTTGCTGACGGCTGCGCACGACAACCGGCCTTTCGCCAATCTTTCACAATCAGCCGATTTTCAGGAGGGAAAATGGGTGGATTCGGTATTTAATGCGCTCAATGAAGAAGAGCGCATCGGGCAACTGTTCATGTTGCGCGCACATTCGGACATGGATACGGTCTACGAGCGACGGGTGGAAGACCTCATTCGGAAATTCAAACCGGGAGGACTTTGCTTTTTCAACCCGACCTATGCCGGAACGCCTGAAAAACACGCCGAACTCACCAATCGCTACCAGGCAGCCTGTCCGCGTTTGCCGCTAATGATCGCAATGGACTTCGAAAACGGGGTCGGCATGCGTTATCGCGGCAATGCCCTGTCGTTTCCGCGGGCCATGATGCTGGGTGCTTTGCAGGACAATCGTTTGCTTTACGAAATGGGCCGGGAGGTCGCCCGTGAATGCCGTCGTATGGGCGTACACGTCAACTTCGCGCCGGTATGCGATGTCAACAATAACGCCGCCAACCCCGTCATAGGGGAGCGCAGCTATGGCGAAGACCGTTATAACGTGGCGGCAAAAGCCTATCAGTACATGGCCGGTATGCAGGATGGCGGGTTGCTCGCCTGTGCCAAACATTTTCCGGGACACGGCGATACCGACATGGATTCACATTTTGATCTGCCGGCCATACCCTTCAACCGGGCGAGGCTCGACAGCCTGGAATTTTACCCTTTCCGGATGTTGACTACCAATGGCGTAGGTTCGGTCATGATCGCGCATTTGCAGGTGAATGCCCTGGATCCGCGCGCCAACCGACCCACTACCCTGAGTCGCCCGGTTGTCACCGATTTGTTGCGAAAAGAAATGGGATTTGAAGGGCTGATTTTCACCGATGCCATGGAGATGGAAGGGGTGAAAAAATATTACCCCAACGGTACAGCCGATCTGGAAGCCTTTAAAGCAGGCAATGACATGAGCCTGCTGCCGGTGGATTTGGATGCTTCGGTGAACGCTGTTCGAGAAGCCCTGAACAACGGCACACTCGACCGTGATCAAATCAATGCGAGTATAAAACGCATTTTGCGCGCCAAGTACCGCCTTGGACTGACAACACCGCAACGTGTGGAACTCCAACACTTACGCCGCGATTTGAATACTCCCGAAGCCCTGGCGCTCAAACACCGCATTGTGGGAAATACCCTCACCCTGGTACGCGACGAGAAGAATCTCATCGGTTTCCCCCATCTTGAAAATCTGAAGTTTGCCACCCTTTGCATCGGCGATACCAACCGCACCGTTTTTCAGACCTATTCCGGTTATTACGCACCGATGGCGCATTTCAATACGCCAAAAGTTGTAAGCGATTCACTGGGGGCACGCCTGCTCGACACGCTGCGTCAATACGATGTGGTGCTGGTAGGATTGTATGGCATTCGCACTACTCCCAGGCCATCAAAAGCAGTTTTGAACCCAGACCCTGCGGATACCATTTATGGCTTAACCCACAGCGGGTTGGCGTTTTTGTCGCAGTTAAACCAGAAAAACACCGTAGCGCTGACAGTTTTCGGCAATCCTTACACCTATCGCTGGCTGGATGCACCGCCGCTGGTATTACAGGCATTTACCGAAGACCCGATGGCGCAGCAGCTGGCGGCGCAGGCCTTGTTTGGCGCGCACGATCTGAATGGTATTTTGCCCGTGAGTGCAGCACCCTGGGCCAGATTCGGACAGGGTATAAAAAAAACATTCCTCCAAAAACGGCTCGGTTATGCCCCGCCCGAATCGGTAGGAATGCGCAGCGACACCCTGGCCCTCATGGATGAGGTCGTGGCGGAGATGATTCAGTCGGGCGCCGCCCCGGGCTGTCAGATACTGGTAGCGAAAGACAATAAAATCGTGTGGCACAAGGCTTACGGGCATTTAACTTACGAAAAAACGCAGCCGGTCAGTTTGGAGACCATCTACGACCTGGCATCGGTAACGAAAGTGGCGGCCACCACCTTGTCGGTCATGAAACTGACGGAGCAAAAACGGCTTTCGCTGGATGCGCCGATGGCCGATTATGTGCCGGAATTAAAAACCACCGATAAAAACAGTTTGACCGTGCGCGAGATCCTGGCGCACCATGCTGGTCTGCAAGCCTGGATTCCGTTTTACCAGCAAACCCTGACACCGGAAAAAATGCCCTCTCCCAAACTATATGTCCATTCGATGCAGGCAGGATACGAGATACCGGTCGCGAAAGACCTGTTTATGCAAACCGCCTGGTCTGATACCCTTTGGCAGCAAATTTTCCAGTCGCCGCTCAGCGGCAATAAAAACTACAAATATTCCGATCTCGGATTGTACCTCTCCGCCCGGGCATTGCGCAATGTGAGCGGGACAGGGGTAGACGTTTTTGCCGAACAAAATTTCTACCGTCCGCTCGGCATGGCGACAACTACCTACAATCCCTGGCAGAAAAGTCTGACCTTGCGTTGTGCGCCAACCGAAGAAGATGCCTATTTTCGCCGGCAACAATTGCAGGGTTATGTACATGACATGGGCGCTGCCATGCTGGGCGGCGTGAGCGGGCACGCCGGGCTGTTTTCCAATGCCAATGATCTGGCCAAAGTGTTCCAAATGTTGTTGAACGGCGGGTCGTACAGTTGGCAGCAATACCTGCAACCGGAAACCGTAAAACAGTTTACCACCCGTTTCAACGGCAGCACCCGGCGCGGTATCGGATTTGATATGAAAGAACTCGACCCGGCTCAAACCGCCAATATGAGTGCGTTGGCCGGGAAAAACACCTTCGGACACCTCGGCTTCACCGGCATTTGCGCCTGGGCTGATCCCGACAGAAAACTGATTTTTATCTTCTTGTCCAACCGTACCTACCCCACCATGGAAAACAACAAACTCGGTCAGGGCGATTTCCGCCCGCGCCTTCAATCCATTGCCTATCGAGCTGACGGTTTACGGTAGACGGCTGACGGTAGACGGTTTACGGTAGACGGCTGACGGTAGACGGCCTAAGGTAGACGGCTGACGGAAGAATAATGCTACATCGCAGGCGTAATCCATCTGAAATCTAAATTCTGCAATCTTAAATCTCCAGTCTTAATATAGGCCATCCACCATATGAACACAATCATTGATCGTCTGCTCCGAAAAAACCTGATGCAGGAACTGCACTGTACTGCCGAAGCGGTGAGTCGGTATCGCGTGGCCAAGCAGTTTTATCTTATTCTGGTTACCATTCGCCACGGTTTTTTTGATTCTTTACTGGCAATCATCGGTGTATTGATTGCCGGGCTGGGGTTAAAAAGTTTTTTGTTGCCCAATAAGTTTATTGATGGAGGCGTAACCGGAATTTCGCTGTTGGTGACGGAAACCACCGGGTTGCCCCTGCCGGCATTGATTGTAGTGATAAATATTCCGTTTATTTTGCTGGCATACCGGCAAATCGGGCGCTCGTTTGCATTAAAAAGTATACTGGCTATTTCCTGTCTGGCCCTGGCCCTGGTTTTTGTGCCTTACCCGCTGATTACGACCGACAAGCTCCTGATTGCCACTTTCGGCGGGTTTTTTCTGGGCGCCGGAATTGGTCTGGCCATACGTGGCGGCGCCGTACTGGATGGAACCGAAGTGCTGGCCATATATATCAGTCGCAAAACCAGCCTTTCGGTGGGAGATGTTATTTTAATTTTCAACCTGATTATTTTCTCTGTAGCGGCCTATCTGCTGGGGTATGAAACGGCGATGTATGCGGTATTGACTTATCTTTCAGCCGCGAAAACCGTAGATTTTATCATTGATGGCGTTGAAGAATATGTGGGTGTTACCATTATTTCGGCGCATCACCAGGAAATCAGACAGTTTATCGTGAATGAACTGCATGGCGGCGTAACTTCCTTCGCCGGTGGTACGGGTAGTCACGGGAAACGCGGAGATATGCGGAAACAGGAAATTTTATACACCGTAATTACGCGTCTTGAAATCACACGCCTGCACCATGCCGTGGAAAAAATGGACCCCAATGCTTTTATTGTAATGGGCAATGTGCGGGGCATCAAGGGCGGCGCTATCCGAAAGCGAGCGGCTGATTTACACTAATCCCTTTTTATGCCTACCCAAACACCGTCTATCGCCAACCACACCGCTACTGCCGTAGTGCGTACACTGGCGTATTTTGCGGTATTCTCTCACCCCTTGACCAAAGAGGAAGTCCATGTTTTTTGCGGTGAAAAAGAGGTTGCGATCGAAGAAATAACGGAAATACTGGAAAAATTGAAAAAAAAGGGCCAGGTTTTTCAATTCTATGCATATTATCAGCTTAAAAACGATCCGGCCTGGGTGCAGCGACGGATGGAAAACAACCGCCGGGCCGATTCCTTTCTGAAGCCCGCCCGGCGCATGGCCCGTCTGATCGGGCAATTTCCCTATGTACGCGGTGTATTTGTTTCGGGTTCGCTTTCCAAACACTGCATGCGGCCCGACAGCGATGTGGATTTTTTTATCGTAACCGAACCGGGTCGGCTCTGGCTGGCGCGTACCTTGCTGGTTTTGTTTAAAAAAGTGTTTTTACTGAATTCACGCCGCTACTTCTGTGTCAATTATTTTGTAGACACCCGGCACCTTGAAATCGAAGAAAAAAACATTTTTACAGCCACAGAAGTCGTCACCCTGCTGCCTTTTTGGGGGCGCGAATATTATGAGGCGTTCCGTGCTGCAAACCGGTGGGCCTCGGAGTTTTACCCGAACCATCCGCCGCGAAATTTGTCGGACGTACCGCCGGATCAACGCGGGCTGCTAAAACGTATGTTTGAGCGCCTGTTTGCCGGTTCGTTGGGCGATCGCCTCGACCGGCGGGCCATGCTGTTTACAGTGAATTACTGGCGGAAAAAATTCCATGAACTCGACCCCGACACGTTTGATCTGGCGCTGAAATCGAGGCAGGGCATTTCAAAGCACCACCCGCTGCATTTTCAGGAAAAAGTGCTGCGACAGTTCGATATCAACTTTCGTGACCGGCACGGATAGACCCGCCTTCGTTATCTCCTTCCTGATTCTATTAAAAACGGATCCGGGTCGCCGGGCGACTAATCCGGCTGTCTTAACGACTATTTCAGTACCATAAACGATTTTAATCGGCTATTTTTAGCGAAATAATCGCTCGTCGCGTCAAACAAGCCGTAAGATGACCTGCAGGTCATGTTGGCCGAATTCGAAGGCGCATACATGGGCCAATGTGCTTTTCTTGTAGAAGGATTGCGGGCTTTCTCCCGCAGATAAACTTTCAAACATATTTACACATGCGTTCCTCTACTGTTTCCCTGCTTTTAGGCGGATTTTTCTTTCTCAACAGCCTCTCGGTAAAAGCGCAGGGCGTTCCGCCAACGCTCGACAGCCTCTTGCAGGCAACACTCGACCAGCAACAACTTTCTCTGAATGTCAAAGCCCTCAGCGCCGCCATTCAATTTCCCGACGGCAGCGTATGGGCCGGAGCTGCCGGTTTTTCGAGCGAATTTCCTTTTGTAAAAGCCGATACTTCGATGGTATTTGGCATCGCCAGCATAACCAAAACGGTGACTGCCGGCTGTATTATGCAAATGGCCGATGATGGTTTGCTGGGTCTCGACGACAGTCTGCACCAATGGCTTGATACTTTTCCGCACATCAACCCGAACATTACCATCCGGCAGCTGCTGCGCCACCAGTCGGGGATTTACGATGTCTTGTCGGCGCCGAATTTTCAGCCCACCCTGCTGGCCGACCCGGATTCAATCTGGCAACTGGCCGATGTGATTCGCACCTTTATCAGTGTGCCTGATTTTCAGCCCGGATCGGGATTTAAATATTCCAATACCAACTATATTTTGCTCGGGATGATTGCCGAGGAAGTAGCCGGACAGCCGTATTACACCGAATTTCGCGAACGCTTGCTGGCGCCGCTTGGATTGGGTGCGTTCAGTATGCGGCCATTTGAACCTAATACCCACCCGGTGGCGCATGCCTGGTACGATTTCAATGGCGACGGCACGGTAGAGAGCGCGCACAACCTGCTTTCCACCTGGCACTCTTTTGATGCAGCTACAGGACCGGCCGGCTCGTATTATGCCACGGCGAGCGATGTGGCGCGCTGGGTACGGGCGTTGGTGGGTGGCTCGGTACTGAGTCCCGCGATGCTGGCACAGGCCAAAATGACCGTCAATTCCGGGTTCCCGGCCAATACCAAATACGGATTGGGTTTGATGGAGCGCAACTTTTTAGGCAACAAAGCCTACGGGCACGGCGGCGATTTTGTATATTCCGGCAGCGCCTGGTATTTCCCTGAAAAAGACAAAAGTATTGTGGTGCTCAACAACGACGGCAGCAAGAGTTCGTGGCAGATTGCGCCGGCGGTGCAGGCCTTGTTAAAAACCTGCCTGGATTATGAAATGACCTTATCTGCGCCATTGGCAGACAATGTGTTGCGCATGGAGGTGTTCCCCAACCCTTTCAGTGATGCGATTACTCTGCAAACCGATCTTGCGGTGGACTGGGTACTGCGTAATACCCTCGGCGAAACCTTGCGCAGTGGCCACAGCGCTAACCCTGCCGGAGACAGGATAGCCGGATTGGACAGCCTGCCCCCCGGACTCTATCTGCTGGAATGTTACACGGAAGGAAAAAGTCTGGGAATCCAGAAACTGCTGAAAAATGAGGGGTAGGCGACAGGTAGCACGGACTTCAGTCGTCGGGATCGAGGGCATTCATGCCCCAGCCTGTACACCGACAGACCATTTATTCCATCTGCCGGTTTCCATGCAGCTCTGATTCATAGCGTATCCGGTTGCGCTCATACGCCAGGGGTGCTATAGTCGGTTGATGATGGTTTATCAAGGTTGATGATGGTTTATCGGGTTGATATATTGATTGTCAAATTTGTTATCACCCAGCCATTTTCATAACCACTTTGCGTCGACTCTACACATAATCTCCACCAATCGAACCAATCGAATCAATCGAAAAATCGAACCAATCGAAAAATCGAACCAATCGAACCAATCGTCTCAATCCTTCCATGCAATATTTCTTTTTTATGACTATCCGCATGTTTTACCCCACAGGTAGTATGGCGTTCACACCATCTGGAAAAGTGTCGTTTACGGCGCTACGACTCGTTAACAGCGGCGTGAACGCCTCTTGTCCCGACGGCGTGAACGCCGTGCTACCTATCTCGTTCTTCTTGGGGTTGCGGATAGCCATTTTCTTTTTTCTCGTACTTCTGAATGCCTCGTTTGCCTCGGCGCAAATTTACACCGATGCAAGCGCCAATTTGCCCACCAGCGCATCGGGGGCCAATATGGACGTGCGTGCTGCCGATCTGGATGGCGATGGCGATCCTGATCTGGTATTTGCGCGGGAGTTTCAGGCCAATTTCCTGTTGCGCAACAACGGCGCCGGGGTGTTCACCAACGGAACAACAGGCAATTTACCCCAGGAAATACACGATTCTGAAGACGTAGCCATCGCCGATTTTAACGGCGACGGGCATCTCGATCTCGTGTTTTGCAGTGAAGATGATGTTACGCAGGGCTGGTCAGACGTGCATGAGTACTACCTCGGCGACGGAACGGGGAAATTTGTTGCCGCTGTCTACCAAATTCCTGATTCGGAGGCCAATGCGGTGATAACGACCGACCTGAACAGCGACGGATTTCCCGATTTGTTGCTGGGCAACAAAGGCGTGCCCACCGTATTGATCAACAATGGAAGCGGCCTTTTTACCGTCGAAAACAATCGGGCGCCTGCCCCGCAACGCACTACCCAGGACCTCGCCATGATAGATGTGGATGGCGACGGCGA
>JANRLZ010000576.1:0-11492 GCA_033762055.1 Saprospiraceae bacterium | reverse complement strand
TGCCTTCGAAACAAATGGCTTTCGACCGCCGAATGTAGGTTTTCAGCACACTCAGGATCGCCTCATCCTGACCGCTGCCTTTTTGCATCAGTTTGTCCACATCATTTTTGAATTCAACGAGTTGCAAACCCATCATGGCATTCATGACAGCCATCGGGCCGGCGCAGTTCTGGCTGCTGCCGACGGCGCGGATTTCAAACTTGTTGCCCGTAAAAGCAAACGGCGAAGTCCGGTTGCGGTCGGTGTTGTCAAGTTCGAGGTTGGGCAGTTTTGAGATCAGGTCGAGCGCGCGTTTCACTTCCTTGCCGTCGCTGTTTTTGCCTTTGGCAATTTGATCGAGCAATTGGGTCATCGCCTCGCCGATAAACACCGAAATAATGGCCGGAGGGGCTTCGTTGGCGCCCAAACGGTGGTCGTTACCGGCGTGAGCAATACCGGCGCGCAGAATATCGGCGTATTTATGTACAGCCGCAATCGTGTTGACAAAGAAAGTCAGGAAACGGAGGTTGGTACCCGGGTTTTTGCCGGGAGAAAGCAGGTTGACGCCGGTGTTGGTGCCCATGCTCCAGTTGTTGTGCTTGCCCGATCCGTTTACGCCGGCGAAGGGTTTTTCATGCAGCAACACCCGTAATTTATGCCGACGCGCCACCCGCTCCATCAAATCCATGAGCAACTGGTTGTGATCCACCGCTACGTTGATTTCTTCAAAAATCGGCGCTACCTCGTACTGACTGGGCGCCACCTCGTTGTGGCGGGTGCGCACCGGAATACCAAGTTTGTGGCTTTCGGTTTCCAGGTCGCGCATAAAAGCATACACGCGCTCCGGGATGCTGCCGAAATAGTGGTCTTCCAGCTGCTGGTGTTTGGCCGCCGGCCGACCCAAAAGGGTGCGGCCTGTCATGGCCAGGTCGGGACGGGCATTGAACAAGGCGTCGTCAACGAGGAAATACTCCTGTTCCCAGCCAAGGGTGGCGGTGGTTTTGGTCACTTCCTTGTCGAACATTTGAGCCACCGGCACAGCAGCCTTGTCGAGGAACGCCTGCGAACGAAGCAGCGGCAGTTTGTAATCCTGCGCTTCGCCGCCATAAGTGACGAAAATGGTGGGAATACACAGCGTTTTGCCATCGCCAACGGCCATGATGAAGGCCGGGCTGGATGGATCCCACACCGTGTAGCCGCGCGCTTCGAAGGTGCTGCGCATGCCGCCGGAGGGGAAAGAAGAGCCGTCGGGTTCCTGCTGTACGAGGGCCGAGCCGGTGAATTCTTCGATCACACGACCGTCGTGGGTAAGGGTAAAGAAGGAGTCGTGTTTTTCGGCAGTTTTGCCGGTGAGGGGCTGGAACCAGTGCGCAAAGTGGGTACAATTGTGCGCTTCGGCCCATTTTTTCATGCCCAGGGCGACGACATCGGCGATGTCGCGCGAGAGTTTCTGGCCGTTTTGAACGGCGGCTTTCACCGTGAGGTAGGCATTTTCGGGCAAGTGGTTGCGCATGGCTTCGTCGTTGAAGACGTTTTCGCCAAAATAGGAGGCGATGTTTTCCGCAGCGCCTTCCACCATTTCAAGGGGAAAGGGTTCGACGCGGTTTTCCATCGTCTGGAGTGCGTTAAAGCGAGAGAGGGACATATTTCGAGCGTTGCTTATAAGAGTGGAGGTTGAATTTTCAAAAAAGTATTTCAATGCCCTGAAGGGGCCCATTAACTGTCCGGAGGCAAAAAAGATTAACCAAATGGTTTTCCCGGCCAAAAGCGGGGCGTTTGGCAGAAATCAGCCATCAATCTCAGGGGTAAACCCGCTGTCGGATGTCGGTAAAAAAGAATGCGAGTGAAACGGAGGTTTCGAGGAAAGGGCGGCTGCTCCATTTGCCGAGCGGGGTCGGCATCAAAATCGGGTGGTGAAAAGAGGAGCGTCGCAGAAAAAGCGGCATTGTCAATCGGGCAATCGCGCTTTGAAAGCGCAAAGGTAAATAAATTTTTTTGCCGAAAAACAGGGCGGGTAAAAGCGAGGCTCAAATTTTGAAGTTTTTGGAATAAAAATAAAAAATCAGGGTTATTTTCCGGTTAATATTTGATGAAACGCAGATTTTTTTTGTAAAAAATTTGAAACGAGCGTTTGTTAACGCGTCTCCTGCAAAGATGCAACCCCTCCAGGGGGGGGGACACAGTACCCTGAGGATGATTACACTCCGCCGTGGTTGTTGGCGAGGACGTCAACAACTACAAGTGGATTAAAAATGCAAAAAAGCCCCAAAAGAACGCTTGGAACCTTATTTTTTTCCGTTGTTGGCGTCCTCGCCAACAACTACGGCGGAGCGTAATCCTGGATAAATTCTGTTTGCTATCAAGTGGTCGAAGGCGCTCTGGCAGCGCCCAATTCCGCAATTCAGGCACAAGGCAGCAGGCATTCGTCCAAGGCGAGAAAACACCGTATGATAATTCTCTATTTTTAGCCCATAAATCCACTACTCATGTTGCGTTCCCTTTTTTCGATTTTACTCTTTTCGGCGTTTTTATTCCCGCTTTGCGCGCAAAAACCCATCACACTCGAAGATATTTGGCAAAACGGCGCCTTCACCACCAAAGGTGTGCCGGGGTTTAATTTCCAAAAAGACGGGGTGCATTTTACCCGGCTTGAAAACGGCGATATTGTCCAATACGACCTCCGCTCCGGCGAAGCATCGGGCATCGTTTTTAAGGCCGATGCTGTGCAAAACAAGGTTGAGGGCTGGGAAGGCGCTTTCGACGGTTATTCATTCAGCGCCGATGAAGCAAAATTGCTGCTCAGTACCCGTACCACCCCGCTGTTCCGCTGGAGCACCGAGGCCGATTATTATGTTTTTGACCAAAAAACAAAAAGTCTGACCCGCCTGCACGAAGGCGCCAAACAACGTTACGCCACCTTTTCACCCGATGGCTCAAAAATCGGATTCGTCGTTGCCAACGACCTGTATGTCAGGGACTTGAACAACGGAAAAACGCTGCGTCTTACCACCGACGGCAAACAAAACGAAATCATCAACGGGGCTTCCGATTGGGTGTATGAAGAAGAATTTGAACTGATTCGCGCCTTTCAATGGAGCCCCGACGGCCAACGCATCGCCTACCTGCGCTTCGACGAACGCGAGGTGCCGGAAATGACAATGGAAATGTACCGCGGCGGCCCTTACCCCGAACAGGTCAGTTTCAAATACCCGAAAGTCGGTGAAAAAAATGCATTGGTCACGGCGCATATTTACGACCTGACGGCCGGCAAATCCGTCGAGGTTCAAATTCCCGACCGCGTTTACAAAGACGGTCGACTCGACGACTACCTGCCCCGCATCGTGTGGACGCCCGGCGGCCAACTCTGCCTGACCTGGATGAACCGCCACCAGAACACGCAACGCCTGTTGCTCGCCGATCCGGCAAGCGGGACATGCAGCCTGCTGCACGAAGAAAAAAGCAAATATTACCTCGATTTACACGACGTCACGTTCTTGTCCGACGGTTCCGGATTTATCCTGCAAAGCGAAAAAAGCGGATTCAACCACTTGTATCGTTACGATATGTCGGGCAGGGAAACGGCCGCCCTGACGAAAGGCAACTGGGACGTAACGGCCTTTTACGGACTGGATGAAAAAAACGGCAAGGTATATTTTCAGGCCGCAAGCAAAACGCCGATGGCCCGCGAACTCTACGAAACCGGTTTGAAAGGCCAAAAACCCAAAAAAATTAAAAAACCGGAGGGCATGAACAGCGCCCAATGGAGCGGCACCTTCGATTATTTTGTACACAGCCACGCTACCATCAACACACCGCCGGCATACACGGTGTGCGACCGCAAAGGCAAGGTATTGCGCCAGCTGGAACAAAACGAGGAATTGCGGCAAAAGCAGGCCGATCACGGCGTGCTTCCGGTTGAATTTTTCGATTTCAAAACCTCCGATCAGGTATCGCTCAACGGTTGGATGATCAAACCTTCGGCCCCGGAATTTCGAAACCAGCGACTTCCCGTGCTGATGTTTGTATATGGCGGTCCCGGCAGTCAACAGGTGACGGACTCCTGGAAGGGCGCCAATTATTGGTGGTTTCAGATGCTGGCCCAACAGGGCTACGTCATAGCCTGTGTGGACAATCGGGGTACCGGTGCGCGGGGAGAGGAATTTAAGAAGATGACGTACAAACAATTAGGTCATTATGAAGTCGTGGATCAGATCGAGGCGGCCAAATACTTAGGTACCCTCGACTATGTGGATCCCGGACGGATCGGGATTTTCGGCTGGAGTTACGGCGGATACATGAGCACCAATTGTATTTTGAAAGGAAGCGAGGTGTTTGAAGCCGCGATTGCCGTGGCGCCGGTCACCAACTGGAAATGGTACGATTCGGTGTACACTGAACGCTATATGCAGACACATGAGGAAAATGAAGCGGGGTATGAGCAAAATTCTCCCACCAATTTTGCCGAGCAGCTGGAAGGCAGTTATCTCCTCATCCACGGTTTGGCCGACGACAATGTACATTTTCAGCACACCGCCGAAATGGCCAATGAACTGATTGCCAAAAACAAGCAGTTTGAAACCATGATCTACCCCAACCGCAACCACGGAATCGGCGGCGGCAACGCCAAAATTCACCTCTACACCCTGATGACAAAATTCCTTAACGAAAAACTCAAAAATAAAAAGCCCGCCGCACCCCGGCCATAGAAAGCAAGCGTATTTTTCCCGGATATGGGGGAAAAAGTGCGCTTATCATAGTGTTTCGGCGTAGTTAATCATTAGCGATATGATGTTGTCTAATGGAGCATCTTCATCGTTGCTGAAAACAATAATTCCAATATTTGTATTGGTATCGTAATACATATCAGCAGTGACGCCTTTTACGCCGCCGCTATGTCCTAAAAGCGTTTTACCACCGATAGTTTCATAATAAAAAGATAAACACTGCTCATTACTTCCAAATTGAAGCGCTTTCATGGCGTTCATACTGGAAGGTGATAATATCTGCGTACCATTAAATGTTCCGTTTAAGATAATCGTCCTTAAAAAAATGGATAAGTCCAGCACATTGGTACGGAGCCCTCCGTTTGGATAATCGGGAAATGTATAATGTGGATTTGGGTTTGTTATTTCCGGTGAGTATGGTACCGCCAATTCGGCAATTGGCGTATTTGCTAACCGCCACTCTGTTTTTTTCATATTTAGCGGTATGAAAATATTGTTTTTGCAGTATGTGTCAAAAGGGGTATTGGTTATTCTTTCTACCAAATAACCCAACAGTGCAGATCCTAAATTACTATACGCTTCGTATGTGCCTGGCCGATCGCTTGAAAAATTATCAGAAGAATAATATTGTCCGGAATTTAAAAATACATGGTTAAAATATTGTTCTAAGGTCATGGTACAATCAATGCCGTAACAGTCCAAATCAAAATTTTCCTGAAAATCATCAACAATACTGGAGGTGTGACTTAATAACATTCTATAAGTTATTTTGTCGTTCGGGAAACTGGGGTTGCGTACGGAATAAGGCAAAAATTGATTGATATCATCGTCTAATGAAATTAAATTTTGTTCTACCAATTTCATTATAGCCACCGCGGTGATAGTTTTCGAAACGGAGGCAACCAAATATCTTGTACTATCGGTTGCTAAGGTATTATTGCTTTTATTGGCATATCCTAAAGCATTACTATATAAAACCTTGTCATTTTTTACAATGCAATATGAAATAGAGGTAATCTCCTGTTCCGAAAATTCGGATTTAATTTTGGCTTCAAACTCCTCTTTTGAGCTTACACTTGTATTGTCTTCTTTCTGACAGGAGGGCGTGCAAAAAAGAATGGATAAAATGAGAACTAGAAAAAATTGATTGTTCATGCTTTACATTTAGGAATGTTCAAAAATAAGATTGTGCCAGAAGAATGTGTTGGGGCGGTTGTTTGGTTGGCGGCTAAAAGACCAGGTTCATCTTCACGACGCCATTCTCCCGGTCCGAGCCATCTACCGCTGCTACCGAAAAATAGATAAGATAAGCTTGATCATCTAATTCACCGGTTTCCATCAGCGGGTCTTTTTCAGAATAAAGGATTTCGAGGCTGTCGCCGGCCTTAGGCAGGCCAGGATACAATTTTTCTATTCGCCGGCTAAGGAGTTGGGTACAATGATTAATCATGGGTTCAGGCATTCCAGCTTCCTCGGCGTTGATGAGTAAAATTTCCATGGATTGTATTTTGTGTGTTGCGCCGTGTATCGGCATTTGTGAGTTTTGTTAGGGGACTTCTGATCTTATGTCAGTGCTTCGTGTTTTCAGGCCTTCGGCGGGTTGGTAGGGTTGCATGCTCTTAAAACCTGTGCCAAATACCACCGGTTTCATATTCCAGAACAGGATCGGAGGTGTCGTAAACCAGGAAAGATTCGCAGCCGCAAGACCCGACGCAAACAAAAGTCAGGCTTTTATCAATTACCCTGGCACTGATTTTACAGTCATCTTGAGTTTGTTCGCACAAACAAAACATGGTACCCCCTGGCACCGGCGAAGTATCAAAACCGGGCAGGCTTGGTCTTGAACTTGTTAGTTTCATTGCGACAGGATGGATCGCAATTTTTTTCTCGGAAGGAAAGTAACTTATTTTATAACCCGATGCAGGACGGAGGATGTAGTTCTGGTTGACGGTAAACGCTTGAACACTTGTTTGTTCAAGGTAGCTTTTACCAATTTCAGGAGTCAGTTTAACCGCCGTAATCTTATCCGGCGCAATCGTTTGCGCCCCAAGTGGCATACTAAAGATCAGACACAAATGACAGAAAAGAACAATCAGGTTGTTTTTCATGATAAGTTGCAGTTAAGAGGATGAATGGTGAGGATGTGGGAAAGATAAGGCCCTCTCACAAGTTATACCAGGGGCCGCCCGGAGCGGTTTCATACTGAATTGGGCCGGGATTCAAATCGAAAACTATACCGATATAACAACCACAATTGCCTTTGCAGTCAAACCGGGTTTCGATTTTACTATTATCAAAACGGCAGTCGTCGTTGAGTTCGTTGCACATACAACCAATCAGGATTCCGCCGGGCAATTCAAGCTCCTCGTAACCGCTCAATTGCTTAAATGTACTGTAAGCAGTAGCGCTGGGAATCAAAACCAGCGCTTTGTCGGATTTTACATACAGGATTTTATATGCCTGGGTGGGGCGGAGGATGTTCTTTTCGTCAATAATAAACGCAGGTTGAACCGGTGTTTTTTTCAAGGCCTCGATCCTGGTTTTATTAAACCGAAGTCCGGTCACGACTATTTCATCCGCCACCGGATTTTCAAGGGAAAAACTGCTGAACAGAAGGCCCACAGCAAATAATAGAAAGAGAGGAAGTTTCATAGTGGAGAATATTAGTTTGTATTACAACCACAAGATAGAAAACCTGGGTCGAGTTAAGGAACGATCAAAAAATAAGAGGATTTATCTGCCAAAAGTAGCCCCCCTTTTTGTAACGGCCAAACCGCTCATCGCCCACCATTGTTGCAATTCGGCTTTTGTCGTACCAATCTCGGATAAATACGCTGCATCGTTGCGCAATTTTTTAAAAAAACCGCGCGACTATCTTGAAAAGTCACGTAGTTATTCCCCAAAGTAACGCGACTTTTTGAAATAACTACGTGACGCTTGCTAAAAACCGCGCGGCTTCTGTTAAAAAACCACGCATGTTTTGACAAAAAGCACGCGCTTTTTGCAAAAAATCACACGAGATCATACCCGTGTTTTGTGATTGGCGCGACACACCCTACGAAAAAGCGACGTACACCAGCCAGGCGGCGATGTAAGCCAATGCGCTCATCAGGACAAACTGCAGGAAAGCCCATTTCCAGCTGCCGGTTTCGCGGCGTACCACGGCGAGGGTGCTCATGCACTGCATGGCAAGGGCGTAAAAGACCAGGAGCGACAGGGCGGTGGCAAGGGTGTACACAGGTTGGCCGTTGTCGCTGAATTTTTCTCCTTTCATCCGCTCGCGCAACGTAGCCTTGGCCTCGTTCTCCGAACGATCATTGATGTCGGCCTCGGCGTCGCCCATGTTGTAGAGCACGGCCAGGGTGCCGGTGAAGACCTCGCGGGCAGCAAAGGAGGTAAGCAAGGCAATCCCGATTTTCCAGTCGTAGCCCAGCGGACGAATCGCCGGCTCCATCCATTTGCCGGCTTGTCCGGCCCAGGAGGCTTCGAGGCGGCGTTGTTGCACCAGATCGTCGGTGGCGGTCGTATCGAGGCCCATTTGCCGGGCTTCTTCCTGTGCCGCCTGATCGGCGTGCCGGATGGCATCGCCCGGACCGAAGCGCGACAAGGCCCAGAGGGCAATGGAAACGATCAGGATGATTTTACCGGCCCCGCTGATGAATGCCAGCACTTTTTCCCATACGTTGAGCAAAACGTTTTTCCACAAAGGCATGCGATAAACCGGCAATTCGATGGCAAGAAATGAGGGTTCGCGGCGGCGCAACCATTTTTTCATGGCCCAACCGGCTAAAAAAGCGGTCAGCAATCCCAGCACATACATGGCGCCAAACACCAGCGATTGCAAACTGAGTATGCCGCCCAATTTTACGGCCGGCACCGCCAGTCCGATCAATACCAGATACACCGGTATGCGCGCGCTGCAGCTGATAAAAGGCGTTACCATCACGGTAATGAGGCGTTCCTGCCAGTTGCCGATGGTGCGACTGCTCATAATGGCCGGCACGGCGCAGGCGCTGCCGCTGATGAGCGCTACCATACTGCGACCGTTCATGCCGAAACGGCGCATGGTTTTATCAAACATAAATACCACCCGCGACATATAGCCTACTTCTTCCAAAATGCCGATAAGCAAAAACAGCAGGGCGATTTGCGGCACAAAAACCAGGATGCCGCCCAGTCCGGCCAGTATGCCGTCGGTAATCAGTTCCGTGTACCAGGCGGCAGGCAGTTTGTCGGAAACGAGTTCCGACAGATGGGCAAACCCGCCTTCGATCCAGTCCATCGGGTAGGCGCTCCATTCAAATATGGCCTGAAACACCAGCAACATGATGGCGAAAAAGACAAGCGGCCCCCAGAAGCGATGGGTGAGCACGGCATCAATCCGGTCGGTGGGGGTGTTGGGGAAAGCCGGCGGTTGTGCCACAGCGGCCTGCGACAGGGGCGTGAAACGGTCGTAGCGTTCGAGGGTTTCGTCTACCTGGGCGCGCAGGGAGTGGAAGTTTTTGGTGCTGGTAATGGCGGCCACGGTTTCCTTTTCTGCGGGATGCAGGAAGGGCAGCCATTCGGCGTGGTGGGCGATTTGCAGGGCGCGGTAAGGGTTTTCGACACCCAGATTTTGTTGTACGGCCTGGATGACCTGTTTTTCCGATTCCGTGGGGTTGTAAAATGAGCGGGAAGCGGCGGCGTCTTTTTTGTCGAGCAATTTTTCCAGTTCGACGGTCAGGCGCATGATATTCTGTCCGGTTCGGCCGCTGATGGGGATGACCGGTACGCCAAAGGTGTCGGCTAATTTGGAGGCGTTGACTTTTATGCCGAGTTCGGCGGCGCTGTCCGACATATTGAGCGCCAGCAAAATCGGGATATGGAGGTCGAGCAGCTGGGTAAACAGCAGGAGGTGTTTTTCGAGGTGGGTTACGTCGGCGATATAAACCAGCGCATCGGGGAAAAAAGGATCGGCGGGGTTGGCGAGTACGGCGGCCACCACTTTTTCGTCGGAGGAAGTGGGGTAAAGACTGTAGGTGCCGGGAAAGTCAATCAGAATGGCCTCTTTGCCGCTGGGGAAGCGGTAATCGGTTTCTTTTACTTCGACGGTAATGCCGGGGAAGTTGCCGGTGCGTTGTCGCAGTCCGGTAAGTTGGTTGAAAACAGTGGATTTACCGCTGTTGGGGTTGCCGATCAATGCAATTTTCAGGGGTGACATTCCGCCTTCGCCATTCATAAATCAAGGAGTAAACGCGCCGTATGGCATTCAAATTTCCAGCAGAATACTGGCGGCTTCTTCTTCGCGGAGGGCGAGCCGTACGCCATCTGCTTTTACATAGTAGGCATTGCCGAACGGCGATTTGCGAATCATTTCGACGCGGGAGCCGGGCAAAACGCCCATGGAAGTGAGTTTGCAGGCCAGGGCGGAATCATCAAAGGCGATGGCGCGGGCGCTTTCATTGATCTTCAGATCGGGGATGGTTCGATAACGGCGTTGCATATCAATAGGTTGCGGTTCAGCCGCCGAATGGCAGGCAACAAGGCCTGTTAGACTTCGGTATGTCCTCGCTGTTTAATTTAGACAAAATCTGCGCACAAAAGTAGGCAGGGAATTTTGAAGCGATGTAACAAACGAAACAGGATTTTGTCAAAAAAAATCCGTGTTTATCTGTGCTGCGAAGCATCTGTGTCATCTGTGTGCCATTATGAATTGTTGTAGATGCCCGGCGTTTTATAGCACACAGATGACACAGATGCTTCGCAGCACAGATGGGCGCAGAATTAGGAACGGCTACCGCCATAAAAGCGAGAAGCCTCAATTCGCCGAAACAGGTTTGCGGGTAAAATAGGCCGGGTCGGGTTTGTACAAATCGCCGACGGCGTCGGAGAGTTCGGCAACGCCGAGGATATCCATCACCGGCGGTACTTCTTCCTGAATTTTTCCCTGCAGTCGGTCGAGTTCGCGTTCGATGTCGAGCAAGGCGCTTTCGATATTGGGGAGCGGGCGGTGAATAATCATGCGTACCACGCCTTCCGGGTCAATGATGAGGGCCAGGCGATCGCAGCCGGGTTGGGGGCGGCGGCCCGAAGCCAGTCCGTATAATTTGGCGATGCGGAAATCGAGGTCTTCAATGACGGGGGCTTTCAGGTAGATGCCGATAAAACGCCGGGCTTTATCGGCCCACTGGTTGTTTTGGCGCAGCGGCTCGTTGGCGAGTGCCAGTACTTTGGTGTTGCGTTCGTTGAGCCAGCGTTCTTTCATGGCCAGAAAAGCCGAAAACATCGTCCAGGCAGAGGTAAAATTGGCGGGGTGGGCAAAAAAGATGCACCAGCAGCCTTCGCTGTATTGCGGGAATTGCAGCAGCCCTTTTTCGGTAGGCACCTCAAAAGCGGGCGCAACGTCGCCGATCAGGGGGAGTCTTTGTCTGAGTGGTTCCATTTGTGTACCGGTAACTTGACTAAAAGAAGTTTGAACAGGGGTATTTCTGTGGTTTGATCAACCTTCGGCGGGACAGCAGGTGTTTTGGGCGAAGCAAAAATAAGCCACTTTTTTTGATTGGTTCGATTTTTCGATTGGTTCGATTTTTCGATTGGTTCGATTTTTCGATTGGTTCGATTTTTCGATTGGTTCGATTTTTCGATTGGTTCGATTTTTTGATTGGTTCGATTTTTCGATTGGTTCGATTTTTCGATTGGTTCGATTTTTTGATTGGTTCGATTTTTCGATTGGTTCGATTTTTCGATTGGTTCGATTTTTCGATTGGTTCGATTTTTCGATTGGTTCGATTTTTCGATTGGTTCGATTTT
>JANRLZ010000575.1:0-5975 GCA_033762055.1 Saprospiraceae bacterium | reverse complement strand
GATATTGCCAACAACTATTATAAAGAAGCGGCTCGCTACTACAAGCAGGACAACGACCGATTCGGCCTGTGTTTTACCCTCCTTAATATCGGACACGTTTACCGGTACCAAAAACGCTGGAAAGAAGCGATTCCCTGGTACGACGAGGCCATGCCGGTGTGCGAATCCTGTGGCAATATCGAAGGTGTAGGCAGCATTCACATGGGTATGGCCAATGTGTATGAAGGACTGGGCGACTACAAAGCCGCGCTGGCGGCACAAAAAGAACTTGCCAAAACCGATGAAAAACTAAACGCACAAACTTACAACCGGGCCACCCAAACCCTGGAAGCCCGATATGGCGCTGAAAAAAAGGAACGCGAACTTTCGGAACAACGCGCACAAAATTTCCGCCAACTGGTGGCACTTTACACCCTGGCCGCCTCCTTGCTCGCCTTTGCCGCCTTTGCCTATCTTTTCTATCACCGCTACCGCCTGCGCAAAAAAGCCGAACTCGATGCCGCCATTATCCGCGAACAAAAACTCGGCATCAATGCCGTCATCGAGGCACAGGAAGCCGAACGCAAACGCATCGCCCGCGATTTGCACGACGGCATCGCCCAGGAATTGGTGGCCCTGAAATTAGGCTTCGACGCGCTGGGCCGACGTGTAGCAAAAATTGCCCCGGAGGAAAATCCGCGTCTGGCGGAACTGGGCGAACAACTCGACCAGTCCTGCACCGAAGTCAGAAGCATCGCGCATGGTATGTCGCCCCCCTTGCTCGAGCAACAGGGTTTAGCGCCCAGTCTGGAGCTATTGCTGCGCAATACCCTGCACAACGCCGGCTTGCGCGTGGAATTCAAGTCGCACGACCTGCCGGTTCAACTTGACGAAAAAATACGGGTAGGCCTGTACCGGATCGCGCAGGAGTTGCTTAACAATGTGGTGAAACACGCCCGTGCCGCTTCGGTGGCCGTGGATCTGTTTCATAAAGAACACTTTATCGTATTGAAAATCGAAGACGACGGAATCGGATATAATTTCGAAGAAGCGCGCGCCAAGGGCAGCATGGGGCTGCTCAACATCCTGAGCCGGGCCAACGCCCTGGGCGGCGAGTTTTTTGCCGAAAAAAGAAAGCCGCACGGCAGTGTCGCCTGGGTAAAAGTCCCCGTAAACGCCTGAAACTTATGAATGACACCATCAAAATCATTCTCGCCGACGATCACCACCTGGTACGCAAAGGTTTTCGTGCCTTGCTGGAAGAACTGGAGTTTATTGAAATTTTGGGCGAAGCAGCCAATGGCAAAGAAGTGATGCAACTCCTGCGCAACGGCGCCAAACCGCAGGTCGTATTGCTCGACTACGAAATGCCGATCATGAACGGGCTGGAAACTGCCAGGGAAATACGGCGTGATTATTTCGGGATGAAAGTCATCATGCTTACCATGCTGCAAAGCAAGGAACTCATTGCAGAAGCCCTTGAAACCGGCGTACAGGGTTTCCTGTTTAAAAACACCTCGCCCGAAGAACTCGGCGAGGCCATCCGCCGCGTAGCCGGCGGGGAAGCCTGGTTTGGCAGCGACGTGACACTCACCCTGCTCAAGCCTGCTCACCACCCCGACGCACCGCTGCTCGCCCTGCTCTCCGACCGCGAAAAAGAAATCCTCCAATTGGTCGCCCGCGGACTCAGCAGCACCGAAATCGGTCAACAATTGTTCATTAGTCCACGCACGGTGGACACCCACCGCAACCATCTGCTGCAAAAACTGGAAGTCAACGGCATTGCCGGACTGACACAATTTGCCATCCGGAACAAGTTGATTTAGCGACATTCCTTCCGCATTTTTCCTGAAAATACGCACATCTGCGTAGCGCTATTACGCAAATCTGCCGATCTGCGGCGCCTGGCAGCGCCTGCACCTTTGTGTCATCAAACCGGCGTTAAAAAACTTCCAGGCCGTTTTGAAAAATTTCACCATTCACCCTCACACTCTTTCATCACTATGAAAAACGTTCTTTTCAGCGCAGCAACCCTGCTGTTCCTCACCACCCAAACTTTTGCTCAATCAAGCGGCTTTTTATGGGCGGGCAGCCGTTCCGGCAACCCCGATGCCGAGGCCGTTTATTCGGCCATCAGCAAAGCCTACGACGCCATCGTAGCCGGCGATGTTGAAAAAGGCTTTGCGGTTTACACCGATCAAGCCTCGGAAATCGGTCCCGACGGCAACATCACCCACGGCAAAAAAGCCATGCTGGAAAGCTGGAATGCTTTTGTAAAGATGACCGATGAAACGCCGAAATTCAGTTACAGCAATGTTCAGGTGCGTCTGCTCACCAAGGACGTGGCGCTGGCCATCTGGGAATCGGATGCCGACATCAAAATCGGCGGTCAGCAGCTGGGCGGCAAAAGTCGCGGCGCGGCGGTAATGCGCAAAATCGGCAACGAGTGGAAGCTGGAATTCGACCAGATGACGCCCATGCTCGGTATGCCGGCATTGGATGCCGCTGGGAAAAATTAAGGTTGTTCTTACAGGGGTCTGTCTCACAGGTTGCAGTTTAGACTTGCCTTGAGAGGCAGACCCCTGTTTTTGTTTGATTTCATTCACCGACATTATCCAATCGTTATGAAGCAAATAATTGATCTCCCACTGACAGGCGAAACGCTTGCATTCAACGACGCACGCGAGCAAACGAAAGGACAGCGCAGCGAAGGCATTGTCACCATCGCCGCAGGAAAAAAAGGGCCTGGCGCCCATAAGCACATGTTGCAAACGGAGGGCTTTGAAGTGATCAGCGGCTGCATGATTGCCCGGGTAAACGGCGTAACGCATACGGCACACCCCGGCGAAACCATTCTGGTGCAACCGGGCGAATCCCACTCGTTTATCAACGGAAGCGCAACTGAACCGCTGGTGGCAAAATTCTGGTACGAACCGGCCTTGAACACAGAAGAAATGCTTCAAGTCATGGGGGAAGAAGCCATGCGACGGGGCGGTTCCTGGGAAAAAATGCCATTGCTGCCCTGCATGCATCTTTTCTTCCTGATGCGCCGGGAATATCGTTTTTCCGGCATTCCGCACTGGTTGCAGGATGTCATTTTCGGGTTTGCTTCCGCTTTGGCCCGCGTCACCGGCGCCGCCCGAAAAATGCCGATGCACCTTTCTGCCCGGACTGTAAGGCAAGGACAGGTAATTACCGTGAACTAACCCTCATTTCCATCCCTTGTTTATGAAAAACATACTTTTCTGCGCCATGGCGCTGCTGATAATTTCTGTACAGTTAGCAGCACAAACAGCTGGCGCATTATGGGCAGGCAGTCGTTCCGGCTTTCCTGCCGCCAACGCCGTACATCAGGTGCTTGCTCCCGCCTGCGATGCGCTTGCAGCGGGTCGCGTGTCGCAATGGCTGAATTATTGCAGCAACGAGGTTGCGTTGAGCGATCCGGATGCCGATCTGGTACTTACCGGCGCCAGGGCCATCCGCGACCGTTTCCCTGATAACGCCGCCAACGACGCCCCCAGGTACCGCTACGACAACGTTTTGGTACGCGTCATGCCCAACGATTACGCCCTGGCTATCTGGGGTATTGCCCGCATTTCCGACAATGCCCGCAGTCAGGGTTCGGCTACGTTGCGCAAAATCAACGGACAGTGGAAAATCGAGTTTTGCGTTTGCGATTTGGCGGAGATGTAGGGCCGTTCCTCCCCTTTTTTGGGGAGGTAAAAAACCTGTTTTTGGAGGATTTTGGGCACCTGAAAAAAGCCGTCCCTTTGCAGTGAATTGCTGTCGAAACGATGCGAAAAATGCAACGCCAGCAAACCTTTATGCAACATGTTCAGACAGGCAAAAGTGGTCGGTAGCGCCACTTTTGCATTGTTTAACATCACATTTTCACACATAAAAACAAAACACTGAAATGCGTATCCAAACCACTTTCAAAACAATCGCCATTTTATTGGCAGTATCAATGGGCTTTATAGCCTGCGACAAAAATGATCCCTGGGCCGGCGAGTACAAAGGCGAAGAGGCCACATTCGGCATGGGCAAGGCCTACACGTATGTAATCAATGACGACGACGGCAATCCGGTTGAAATAGGCGTAGCCATGGATGCGGCGGCCTTCAACAATTTTACGGAAATGTCGGGCGATGCCGAGGTGAGTCTCGACTACCCGGAAGAAGCCGGCAGAACGCCATTCAAACACCAGTTTATGGGTTTTGCGGCGCATGGCCACGAACCGCTGGCGATTTACGGGCTGGCGCACTTCGACCTCCATTTTTATACCAGCACGGAAGCAGAGCGCCAGGCGATTACGCCGTTTGACACGGTAAAAGCAGCCCTGATGCCCGGCGCCGATTATTTCCCGGCGGCTTATTTCCCGACTGGTCTGGTACCGCAGATGGGTGTACACTGGATTGATCCTACTTCGCCGGAATTCAGTGGCGCAACATTCAACCACACCTTTATCTGGGGTTCGTTCGACAACAAGGTAACGTTTCTGGAACCGATGATTACCAAACAGTTTATCACCGACAGCCACGATTTCGAGACCGACATCAAGCAGCCGGCCCAGTACGACCAGCCTGGCAAGTATTATCCCACCAAACACGGTTTTTCACACCACCCCGAGAGCGGTGAACGCCGTTTCTTTTTGCGCGGTTTTGTAAAGCGGTAGTTACGCAGGTTGGAAGAAAAGGAATGGTGATTATTCACTGATAGCCCGTCTCGCATCCTTGCGGGAGGGGCTTTTTTATGACAGGATTGACAAGAGTTACAGGATAGTTATCCTTTTTTAGACAGGATTGACAAGAGTTACAGGATAGTTATCCTTTTTTAGACAGGATTGACAAGAGTTACAGGATAGTTATCCTATTTAAACAGAATTGACACGGGTTACAGGATAGTTATCCTAAAAAAGTAAAAAAACCTGTAAATCCTGTAAATCCTGTCTAAAAAACAGTACCTGTAGGACAAACCTAGAGCGGAATCCGGAATTTTCCCTGATTGCCCAGTTTGGGTTGGGAGGCAAAAATCCAGGCTTCCTCAACAGTGTCGCCGGGAGCGGCCTGGTCGGGCCAGGTATGCGCGAATGCACTGTCGGCGGTAAAAAACAGGGTGTATTTATGTACCGCTTTGCTGCGCATATAGGTTACGAGTTGAATATTAAAGTCGGTGGGCGGCCAGGGCCAGTCGGCGGTGTTGTTAATTTTACAGCCGCACATCATTGTCACAGTAGCGCCGGCGGTAATAGTTTTTTGGGCGGTATTCCATTGTGCGCTCACCTTGCTGATACAAAGGCCCGGGATTTCAACGACCAATCCTTCGGGGAAGGAGGGCATGAGGGCATTGGTGGAATAGACATTAACGCCGATATCTACTCCGGGGAGCACGGTTATTTGGGTATAGGTTTCGCGGGCCTGATCGGGGAAGCTGAGCGGGCCTTTGACGGTGACCCAGAATTCGGTGGGGCGTGATATCTCCAGTTCGAAGGTAATCCCGACGGTTTGCGGGTCGGTTGGATAGGCTTGTGCGCGACTCAGGGGCGCCATAATGGAGGCGGGGCCGGGGTCTTTACCGAGGGTATTGACGTAGCCTTCCCGGACAATGTTCATGGAATTCGGGTCGCGGAGTGTAACGTAAGCGCTTTGATGGGCGCTGTTGGCAGCGTCGGGACCGAGGTATTTCCCGCCCCTCGCCGCCGGGCGGATGAGGATATTGGTAAGCATGACAGATTGTTTTCGTGGGTGGCGAAGGTAGGGAATATTAGATTTTTTTCGATTTTAATGCTTCGGCTTTTTGGAGCAGCCAGGCCCAGTCGGCGGCGAAACGATTTTCCCTGACACGTTGTATCAGCCGTTCAACGCGCTTGCTATTGGAGGGCGGGCATTGTATGATTTGTTGAAGAAGGATGTGAAATTGGTGGTTTTCAATCCTGATGTTTTCTGAATATATTTTAGGTGAGGTACGATGCAGGTACATTTTAAAAGCATCCATCC
>JANRLZ010000574.1:0-10067 GCA_033762055.1 Saprospiraceae bacterium | reverse complement strand
ATATTGAACGACAACCCGGTGCGCCAGGTCTTAAAACTGTAATCGAGGCGGAATGCATCGGAGAAAGAGGGCTGAACGGCCGGGTTTCCGCCTTCGAGGGTACTTGGGTCGGAAAAAATGAGCCAGGGCGCCAGCCAGCGGATCTGCGGACGGTTAATCCTGCGGCTATAGGAAAGGTTCAGGCTTTGCGTTTCACTTATTTGCCGGCTCAGAAACAGACTGGGGAACCAGGATCCGTATTGGCGATCTACAATATCAGGTTGTTCGGCCGAGCCAAGATTGGTTTGGGTGTATTCGTAACGCAGGCCGGCTTTGAGGTCGGTTTTTTTGCCGATTTTAGTGGAATAGGTGGCAAAAGCCCCAGTTACCGATTCATCGAGATAGAATTTGGATGTGAAGGCGGGCAAAACAGTCCAGTCTGTTTGTTGATCCGCCAGGCTGTCTACCCGCACGTCGTTGTCGAATTGCATGACCGTAAACTTGGCGCCCGTTTCGAGTTTTCCGTTTTTCCCGATGTTGAGCGTATAATCCGCTTTCCCCACCGCTACCTGTATGGGGGTTTCCTTTGCTATGCGCAATTGATAACCAAATGCCTCGCTGTTGTCGGGATTCAGGTATTGTACCTTGTAATGACTGGGATTTTGAATCTGGTATCCGATAAAATCGGCGTCGAAGTTGAAGGTTTGGCGACTGGAAATCTGGTGGGCAAGATTGATGTTGCCCCCGATGGAACGGGAATGATTGGTTTCTTCGTTGGGCATCAGGAGGCGGCCCGTCACCACGCCGTTGGTAGAATAGGTCACCCGGTTCTCCGCTTCCATATACCAGTTGCGATCGAAAAAGGTACCCAAAACACCCAGCACGGTTTTTTTCGACAATTGAAAATCGGCGCCGATACGCCCGTTTTGGGTAGGTGTCGGTGTATGTGGGCGGTCGCTGTAAGTATCTGTTTCGAGGAAATCGTTGTTTTGGCGCACACCCCGATAGTTGGTAAACACCTGCGGATTCAGGTTGAAATTATATTCATAGTTTGCAAACCAGTTGATTTTGTTGCGCCTGAAATTCAGGTAGGCGCCGGCGCCGTACTTGGGGCCGCGCCCGTGTCCTGCATTGAAGGAATAGCCGCCGTTCAACCCTTCGTCGCCGGCATTTTTCAGTACTATATTAATAATACCGGCATTCCCCTCGGCATCGAAATTAGCGGGTGGCGTATGAATCAGTTCAATACGATCAATATTATCGGCACTCATACCGGAAAGCATATCCACCACCGCCTCCGAAGGGAGGCGGGATATTTTACCATTGATCATGACCACCACGCCTTGTTTCCCCACCAGCGAAATGCTTTTGGTGAGTTGGTTCACCTGCACCCCCGGCGAGCGCTGCAACACCTGGAGGGCTGTTCCGCCGGCCTGGGTGATGGAATTGGCGACATTGACGACCATCCGGTCAATTTTTTGCTCCAGAAAGGGGCGTTTGGCTGTCACCGTTACGGTTTGCAGCAGGGTGGCAGATTCCGACATCCGGTAAGGCTCAAACACCGCGCGCGGCTTTTGAGCATCCAGTTCAAAATGATCGGTGTCAAAAGAGGCGTACCCGATTATGGCATAACGCAGGCGGTATGCGCCGGCGGCAATATCCGTGAATTCGAAGCCGCCGTCGGCCCGACTGAGCATGCCCTTCACCAATATACTGTCATTTGCATTAAGCAGCAGAATATTGGCGGCAGCCAGCGGTTCGCCGGTCTGGTTCAGTACGGTGCCCGCTACCTGAAACTGTGCGTGAAGTTGAAAAGTAAGAAGGATTGCCGTTAAAAGCGGCAATAGCATGGATTGGGTTTTAGTATGTTTCATTTTGAAAAAAATGTGAAAAATCCGGGCGATGCGCTCAAATACTGGGGCAAAAGACAGCGGATACGCAACGAAGTTGCTGCATTGAGAGCAACCGGCAAAGTTGAAGCAAAGTTCCCGGTTAAAGCCAGCGCCCCTCATGGAGCGTTTTTAACACACAATACAGGTATAAATACGGGGTTGAGATCTCGTTGTTTTTACTCGATTTTTATTAAAGATGGCAATTTACTTGCAAGTAAAATGAAGAGGGATATACTTTTATCGCGGAAACAATCCGGTTATCACGTTAATAAAATTTCTCAAAAATGAAGCATCTTCCTTTTCTGACTTTGATGGCATTCCTGTTCGGCGGCATTTTTGCCTGCACCCAGTCGGCCCCTACTGCCGAAATGCAAAAGGCGCCCGCTGTTGACATGCAGGCTGCCATAACCACCCTGAATTCGCATGAAATCCCTGCCTCCCAGGCGTTGCCGGCCATGGGCGCCTGGCAAAGCGCCCGCAATGCAATGATTCCGGTGTTGAGTCAGAATACCACTACTGCACCCGACGCCAAATACATCGCCAAAGGGTTTAAAATACCCATGGCCGATATACAAGGCATTCTGGCCAGTATCGGCGACACGTCGAAATTGTTTGCCATGCTTGCCATTCAGGATACCAGTGTAACCATTATTTTTCAAATGCCCGACAAAAGCGGAGCCGTTAAATACTACGACTTTACCCAACCCTGCCCAAGTAATTGTCCCAACTAAATCATGTGGGATAAAATTTGGAACCAACTATTTGAACTTTCGACTCTGCCGGTATTGTGCCTGATGTTGAGTGGTTACATCGGGTTACGATATTGGGGGCGCTTCCCGTATTCATTAAAGATACTGGTAGTGTTTCTTTTATTTAATCTGATCATTGAGATAGGTGCAAGGGTGGCAGGATTTATCTTTCAGCAAAACCTGCCACTGCTGCACCTGTACACACTGGGAGAACTGGTGCTTTTCTCCCTGTTTTACCGGGAGATTCTCGATGATTCCTCTCAATTCAAGCAGCATTACAAAAAAATCACAACACCTGCAATCGCATTGGTTATACTCAATACGCTTTTTGTACAAGGCTTGTTTGAGTTTAATTCTTATGCAAAAACCCTCGTTCAGGTGTTGATTATTTTATATGCACTGGATTTTGCGTTCCGATTTAGTGAGAAAGATTTACCCGATACCGATTTCAACAAAACACTCAGGATGGCGAATTCTGCCGTTTTACTTTATTACTGTGGCAGTTTGTTTATTTTCATGGCCAGCCAGTTTGAAATTGAATCGAAAGGCGCTTTTCAGGTACTTTGGGACATCAATTCCGCGCTCAATTTAATCTTTCAAATTGTAATGCTAATAACCTTATGGAAAGTGGTTTTTCGTCATCCGAAATCATCCTCTTCGCCGGCACAAGCGTCCTGATCATGGTAGCGCTGGCATTGGTGATGGTATCGTATGCCAACCGGGCCCAGCAACGTATCCTGGCACAGCGAATGGCGGCACAGGAGGCAGAAATTCGGCATCAGCAGGAATTGGTACAGCGCAACCTCAGCACCCAGGAAGAATAACGCAAGCGCATTGCAGCCAATTTGCACGACGATATCGGCGCCAAACTGGGCGTTTTGCACCTCACCCTGCACCGGCTGCGAAGAGCAGCCCCTGAAACTGCCGGCCAGGGCGCCATGTTTGACGAAATAGATGACCTGATCGCCACCACCATGGATTCGGCCCGGCGTATATCGCACGAATTGATGCCGCCCACCCTGGAAGACTTTGGTCTGATCGCTGCATTGGAAGAGTTTTGCGAGGGCGTTCGCCGAACCGGCGCCGTTGAAGTAAAATTAACTTACAACCTGGAACGTTCCGAAATCGGCGACGCCAACATTGAACTCAACCTGTTCCGGATCGTACAAGAACTGTGTAACAATACCTTCAAATATGCCCAGGCCGACCTGATTGAAATCCAGTTATGGAAAGAATCCGAGGACAACAAGTGGCTGCGTTATTACGACAACGGACAGGGCTTCGATCCCGAAATCGTGCAAGGCAAAGGACTCGGTATGAAAAACCTGGAAAGTCGGGCCAATATTATTGGCGGCGCCTGGAAAATCAATACCGCTCCCGGACAGGGTTTTGAGGCTTTTGTTTATTTTGGGTAGACGGCGGACGGTAGACGGCGGACGGTAGACGGTAGACGGCGGACGGCGGACGGTAGACGGCGGACGGTAGACGGTAGACGGTAGACGGTAGACGGTAGACGGTAGACGGTAGTATAAATTCTTTCTAATAATATCATCATCAAAACATTATGAACCACCATCCCATTCACCTGGCAATTGCCGATGATGAGGCGCTGTTTCGGCGCGGCATGCGGCTTATTTTGCAGGATTATTCCGATCTGCATATCGTCCTGGAAGCTGAAAACGGCGAAGACCTGCTGGCAAAAATCCGGGCTTCCGATGAGCTGCCCGATGTATTGCTGCTTGACCTGAAGATGCCGGGCATGAGCGGCATTGAGGCCGCAGAAATCATCCGGCAGGAATTTCCGTCCATTCTTATCGTGGTGGTTTCCTCCCATGTGAGCAAGGCTTTTATCCTTAATATGATTGAAATGGGCGCCGCCGCCTACCTGGGCAAAAACGCTCACCCCGACGAAGTGGTCGAAACCATCCGGATGGTGCGCGAAAAAGGATTTTATTACAACGCTGCCGTTATGGAAACCATCCGGGAAAATATCATGGGTAAGAACCCCATCAAACCCCAACGGAGTTTCCAGGTAGAACTTACCAGCCGCGAAAAAGAAGTGCTGCAACTCATCTGTGAGGAATGTACTACCCAGGAAATCGCCGATAAATTGTTCATCAGCAGCCGCACTGTAGAGGGTCATCGCAACAACCTGCTTTCCAAACTGGGCTGCCGCAACACCGCCGGACTGGTGGTGTATGCCGTACAGAGCGGATTGGTAAAGGCCGGGCATTGAACTTCCTGCAGTAGCAAAGGAAACACGCGGCGAATGCGCGACAAACGCTAATATTGCACCGGATAACACACACCATTGCAAAGCCTTTGCCATGCCAGCCGAGTCGCCCTACACCTTCCAGTTTTTGGAAACCGCCACCGAAGTGCTGCGCGCCATTGCGCATCCCCATCGCCTGTTGATCGTGGAAATGCTTTATCTGCACAAAAGCATGAACGTTACAGAAATATACGAACGTCTGGGTATCGAACAGGCAGTGGCCAGTCACCACTTGCGAATCCTGAAAGATCGCGGTGTGGTGCAAGTGCGGCGCGATGGCAAAAACAGCAACTACTCGCTGACCAGCGACGAATATTTCAAGATAATCACCGTGCTGAATGACGTGATTTAAAACATTATTTTGAAAAAAGAAAATTTTCAGCACAATTATCCGAGCCTGCGCCAATATATGTTGGCGCAGGCTCTTTTTTTTACCCACCTCTTAAATAGCGCATACAACAACAAATATTCTACTGAAAATAAATAAAAATTTGGCATACAGCCAAACAATATTACAAAATGCGGAAAATTTGAATAAAAATGAAAAAAAATTCCTTTTTTAAAAAACAACATATTGACATGTCTATATACTTTTGTCCATCGCAATTGCAGCACCTCTTTTTTTCACACAGGAACAATCAAAAAATCGTATATTTTTTTGATTGTTTCCAAACACTGACCAACGTTTATGGCGCATCCTTCTACCCTGGCACAGCCCGCTCCACAAGAGGCTACCGAGCAAAAAGGGCTCATGAAAGTAATCATGGCTTCTTCCGTAGGTACGCTGATTGAATGGTACGACTTTTACATCTACGGGGCCATGGCCGTCATCATTGCCAAGCAATTTTTCCCGCAAGACAACCCCACGGCGGCTTTTCTTGCCGCTTTGGCCACTTTTGCCGCCGGCTTTGTAGTCCGCCCTTTCGGCGCGCTGGTATTCGGGCGTATCGGCGACCTGATCGGTCGCAAGTACACTTTTCTGCTCACCCTGTTGCTGATGGGAGGTTCAACCTTTGCCATCGGACTGGTACCCGGCTATGCCAAAATCGGCATCTGGGCGCCCATAATAATCCTGCTGCTTCGTTTTGTACAAGGCCTGGCACTCGGCGGTGAGTACGGTGGCGCTGCCACCTATGTAGCCGAGCATTCGCCACAAGGACGACGCGGCTATTTCACGGCTTACATCCAGACCACCGCCACGCTCGGTTTTTTCCTTTCGTTGGGCGTCATTCTGACCGTTCGGCAAACCCTGGGCGTAGAATCGTTCAATGAATGGGGCTGGCGAATTCCGTTTATTGTTTCCATTTTCCTGATCGCAATTTCAGTATATATCCGCCTGAAAATGGCCGAATCGCCCCTTTTTGCCAAAATTAAAAAAGAGGGTAAAGTTTCCAGCAATCCACTCAAGGAATCCTTTGCCAACAAACGCAACCTTAAAATGGTATTGCTCGCCCTTTTCGCTGCAGTGATGGGACAGGGTGTGGTGTGGTACACTGGACAGTTTTACGCTCAAACCTTCATTGAACGAACCATGTCGGTCGAATTTGAACAAGTGCGTTACATTCTTTGCATTTCCATCCTTTTAGCTACGCCTTTCTTTCTTGTGTTTGGCGCCTGGTCGGACAAAATCGGCCGAAAATCCATCATGCTGGGTGGTATGTTGCTGGCAATTCTTACTTATCGTCCGATCTACAAGGCGATGTACAGCTACAGCGACCCGGGTTTGAAAACCGAGATCGCAGAAAAAAGCAGCACCGGCACTGCTGTATCGGTAAACGCGGCCGGCGACTCGACCCTCACCACTACCACGGTAAAAGCTTACACCGACGGCTCGACACTCAAAACGGTAAAAAAGGAAGTCAAACTCGCCAACGCTTCCCAGCCGGCGCCAAAAGCCGAAACGACCAAAACGCTTTGGCTCTCCTCCGGCGGGTTCTGGATGATCATGTTCCTGATATTTATCCAGATCGTATATGTCACCATGGTGTACGGCCCTATTGCGGCATTCCTCGTGGAATTGTTCCCTACCCGCATTCGCTACACCTCCATGTCGCTCCCCTACCACATCGGCAACGGTATTTTTGGCGGATTGACGCCATTTATCGCCACCCGCTTGTTTGATGCCAGTAAAACCGCGGAGAACCCTTCCGGCGACCCGTATGTCGGCTTGTGGTATCCGATCCTGATTGCAGGCGTATGTTTCATTATTGGACTGTTGTATTTGCCCAACAAAAACGATGAAAACGTAATGGATTAACTGGTTGTGATTCAAGGCTGTACCCGCTCCTTCTCACGCATTTTTTCATCAAAAAATAAAAAAACATGGAAATCATCAAACGTTTATCGGGCTTTCTTTGGATCGCTCTGGGCGTAGCCGCCATTTACATGATGCTTCAACAGATGAATACGGAAGTAAACGCCGCAATAGCAGCCAACAAGGCGGTACTTGACACCCAGATGTTCTGGTACATCATCATTCCGATTTTCACTCCGATCATGATAGGCTTATGCCTCTTTGGCTGGTATGCCTGGAAAGGCGAATATGGCGAGATACCGCGCGATTCGGCGCATTTGTAGGCCACCTTTTCCCTGAAAGTATTTGACTGAGGCTGTATCACAGGTTTAAGTTAGACAGGATTCACAAGATTTACAGGCAAGTTACCCTATAACCTGTAAAATATTGTCAATCCTGTCCAATCTACCACCTGTGAGACAAGCTCCCGGATTGCAATCCTACACGCGATTGCCTGGGTCGTTTTTGTCTTGAATTTCTCCGAAACAAACGGTGAAAGGCAGGGTGAGAACGCGCGCCGGCAACGCAGGGGAATGTCATGCCCCGAACAAACTTCACCTCTTCATCTCTTTATCTAAAACTTTATGCATCTGCGTTTTCTACTCTACTTCCTGCTTGCCGCTACGGTGGGATACGCTCAACCCGGCACACCGACCACCGGCACAACGGTGGCTACTCCTGCTACCGCCCCCAAACCGCCCAAAGACCACAACTACAAGCCATTGACCCTTAAACTCAACGACGATGGATCGAAATACGTGCGTTTCATCATGTGGCACCAGTTCTGGATGACTGCTACCCAAAACAATCCAGGCACACGCGATGCGCAGGGCAATCTCGTAGATGGTTCGGACGGCGCCAATGGTGCCTGGAGTACCGACATCGCCCTGCGCCGTTCGCGTTTTCTGGCTTATGCCCAGATTTCACCGCGCGCGCTTATACTGACCCACTGGGGCATTAATAATCAATCCTTTATCAACGGCGCAACTGGGTCGAACGGCCCCAATTCGACTACCATTCCGGGCAATCAGGGCAAAAAACCGCAACTTTTTTTGCACGATGCCTGGACGGAATTTGAAATCGCCAAAGACAAACTTTACCTCGGCGCCGGCTTGTTGTACTGGAACGGTATCAGCCGTCTTACCAGTCACTCCACCCTCAATTTTATGACGCTTGACGCGCCGATTTTCAACTGGCCGAACATCGAAACCACCGACCAGTTTGCCCGTCAGTTCGGGATGTACGCCAAAGGGCAACTGGGTCGGCTCGACTACCGTGTTGCGCTCACCAAACCGTTCGCCAATGGCGGCACTCCAGCCAGCATCGGCAAAGGCGCGGCTACCAATGTAATCAATGAAAAATGGGCAAGCACGGGTTACGTCAACTGGATGTTTTGGGACAAAGAAAACAACAAATTGCCCTTCTTCGTCGGTTCGCACCTGGGTACGAAAAAAGTGCTGAATGTGGGCGTAGGCTGGTACCACCACCGCGATGCCTCTTTTTACAAATCGCTCGACGACCGTGACTCCACCTATCAGGATCAAATGGCGCTGGGCGCTGACGTCTTCCTCGATATGCCGATCAACAAGGCCAAAGGGTCGGCTCTAAGCGTGTTGGCGACTTACTACAATTTCAATTACGGCACCAATTATTTGCGCAACATTGGTATCCTCAATCTCCATACAACACCGGCTTCTCTGCCCGACAGCTGGGCCGGCGCCGGCAATGCCCAGCCCACCATTGGCACAGGCGACATTTATTACCTGCAAGCGGGTTATTTGTTGCCCAAACTCAAGAACGGCACGGCATTCATGCCCTACCTGACGCTCACGCACAAGAATTTTGAACGACTTGCCGACCGCTCCACCCAGTATGGCCTCGGCCTGAATTATTTCGTGACCGGCCATCATGCCAAGATCACGCTGGAATACCAGACCCGCCCGATCTACAAGGCCAACGGCTCGCTGATCGAGCGTACCGGCTACAAGGGGGAATTGATCTTGCAAACACATATTTTTCTGTAAGCGCCGGCCTGCTATCCCGTTGCAAAAACAAAGCGCTCATTTTTCACTCACGCGATGCTGCCCGGTCGAACGGGCGGCATCGCACTTTGGTTTCGTTCCATACCCTGCCAACTTTCTTTATCATGGCCGACGACCGGAAAACAAAATTGACGGTAGTATTCTTGCTGTTTTTTTTGTTGCTCAATTATCCCTTGCTGCACATTTTCGACAAAAAGCAACTTTGGCTGGGAATGCCTGCACTCTATTTTTATTTGTTTTTTGTTTGGCTGATTTTGATAGTCGTCGTAGGTTTGATTGTCCGGAAAAAACAGTAGCATTGGCCCGGAATGCCGACACTACGACCTTGTTATGCCCTTTTCGCTGATTGTCATTTGTTCGCTCGCCTACGTTCTGCTCCTGTTTTTAATAGCATGGTGGGTGGACAAGCGTTCCGACGAGGATAAGCCGGGCATTGCCCGAAGTCCGTATGTATATGCCCTTTCGCTGGCAGTATATTGCACCGCCTGGACCTTTTTTGGGTCGGTTGGCCGGGCTACGACCGGCGGGTTGAGTTTTTTGGGGGTGTACCTCGGCCCCACCCTGCTTGCGCCACTGTGGTATGTTCTGTTGCGAAAAATCATATTGATTTCAAAAAATCAGCGCATTACCAGTATTGCCGATTTTATATCCGCCCGCTACGGCAAGAGTACCAATATCGGAGTGATGGTGACGCTGATCGCCGTTTTAGGTATTGTTCCTTATATCTCCATTCAGCTTAAGGCTGTAACATTCGGGATCAATACCCTGACGCATTTTGGCGAGGCAACCCCGGCGGCCAGTGCTCATTTCTGGCTCGACGCCGGTTTTTGGGTAACGGTA
>JANRLZ010000573.1:0-7256 GCA_033762055.1 Saprospiraceae bacterium | reverse complement strand
CGACCTTATCGGGCAGCGGCGGCATACTGGATTGTGGAGATATTAATTCGCCCCAGCCGGAAGAAGCCATTGCTATCGGCGGCGTTTGTCAGAATAACGAGTCGCAGGCATACATTCGGGCCATTCGTTCAACCAGTACGGTGAACGGGCTGGATATTCGGGTGGTAAATGAAGATACACCCGACACTGATGGCGCCAACCAGCGCGGCATTCTGTTAAATGTACAAAACGGCAGCAACGACAACGACGGGGTAATCATTCTCTCCCGCGCCAACAACGGCGCCAACGGAATGAAAATCGCCGCGCAAAGCAATGGCGACGACGCCACCGGACTGCGGATTTTTGCCGGAGAAACAGATATTGACAACATTAATGAAGACGGCAACGGGACGGCACAGAATTACGGGGTGTATATTGACCTGCAAGACAGGGTGAACAATAATGGCAGCGGCGCACCGGATATTGGTTTATATGTCAATGACAACAACCCCGACTTTAACTGGGCGATTTTTGCCGACGGCGATACCCGTGCCCGGGATATCTATGCAGCCGACGACGCATTTATTGATGATCAGTTGTACACGGATGATGCAATCGTTAACCGGAACTTCTACATTAGAAATACAAATGGAAATGTTTGGCGATACAGTGTGTTGGCCAATGGAAATCTGGGGTTTTATTATGGTAACAATGGTGGACAAAACCAGTTGGGATCGTTTATAAACACCACCGGTGTTTATCAGATTTCCGATCAGAGTTTGAAAGAAAATATCCGGCCATTAAGCGCCACACTGTCCAAAATGATGTTGCTGCAACCTTATCAGTACAACTACACCCATGATCCGTTGAAAAAGAACACCGTTGGTTTTTTGGCGCAAGACGTGGAGAAATTATTCCCCGAAGTTGTCATGAATGCCGAAAATGAGGATGGCAGCGAAGTGCTGACAGTAAATTATGCAGGCTTTGCAGTGCTTGCCGTAAAATCGGTACAAGAGATGCAGCAAACCATCGAAAAACAGCAAACCGTCATTTCTCAACAGGAAGCCCGCCTCCTTTCCCTTGAAAAAGAAATGGCCGAATTGAAAGCGTTGTTCAAAGCGAGCAATGAGGATAAAAAATAAATCACTTCTTTTCCCGCTCTGGCTGACGATATGGTTGTTGCCCACCCATGTCGTCGGCCAGGGTCGTGGAGAATTGCAGGAAACGGCAAGTTTATTGAACAAAGGGCAGTTCAATGCAGCGCTTGCGGTTGCGCAGTCGGCCATTTTGCAAAAACCGGCTTCCGATTCATTGCGTGCAGCCGCTTATTACTGGACCGGTCGGTGCTACCAGGCGCTTTTTGACAAAAATCAGGCGCTCAAATATCTCGACAGCGCTTTAATGCTATCCGCAACGCGCTTTCCCGACCTGCAATTTTTAAGCGATATTCAATACGGCGTTATCAAACTGGATGAAACCCGCATACAAACGGCCATCCGGTATTTTGAATCATCACAACCGGGAAACCAGTGGCTGCTGGGGGAGGCTTACCTGAGTTTGGCTGGTTATTACCTGCAAAAAGACAATGCCCAACGCGCCTGGGCAGCCCTGCAAAAAGCCGATGAATACCTGCGGACATGGCGCGATGCGTCCGCCGGAAAATGCCTGGAACTGATCGGCTTTTATTTGTGGCGAAAAAACAAGGCATACAGCGAAGCGCTTGACAAATTCAGGCAAGCCGAAAAAATCTACCTGGCAACCGGAGGTGAAAACAGCAACTATTTGGCGTCGCTTTATATCAACATGGGCGGCTGTCTGGATGAAACGGGCTTTCCGCGCGACGCCATCCAATACTACCGGACCGCAGAGAAAAACCTGCTTGCCCAACATCCTCGTCACGCGCTGTTGCTCAATCTTTACAACAATCTGGGCAATTCGCTCGGCGACCTCGGCGATTTCTCCCCCGCCATTCGGTATCTTGAAACAGCCATTGAAATAGCGCTTCCCGAACAAAAAGGTCGCTACTGGAACAATCTGGGCGATGTTTACATGGATCAGGGCAATTACGCGTCGGCGGAAAAATGTTTTTATGAGTCTATCGTCGCATTTTCAAGGCTGGAAAAACCGCCGCCCTCCCAACTCGCCCGTCCTTACCACAACCTTGCCATTGTCTATCGCCGGCGCGGGGCGCTGGATTCGGCCCTGCAATTTGAATTTCGCTCCCTGCCGCTGCGCAAATCCGATCCCCGGGCTTTACTCGATATTGCCCGCACCTATCAGGGAATTGGCGAATGTTATTTCGAACAAAAAAACTACACCGCTGCCCGGCTTTACCTCGATTCGGCGCTGATGCTCCAGCGGCGCGCCATCCCAGGCGGCCGCAATGCGGAAATAGCCGCCGCCTGTCTGGCCAAGGCGCGTTGTATGGCTGAAACCGGCGATTTCAATGCCGCCCTGACGCTCGCCGATTCGGCGCTTTTTGCCTGCGGCTACGAGACCCGCGGTAATTTCGACGCAGCCATCGCACCGCCCGAATTGTTGTCGGCCCTCGAACTCCGGGGCTTTTTGTATGCCCGACAATTCCAGACAAACCAGGATATTTCCCTGCTCACGGCCGCCGAAATGGCTTTCGATACCGCCGCGCAGGCGATCCGTTATTTCCGAAACACCTTGCTCGAAAGTGAATCGCGCGCCGTGTTGGCCGGCCAGTTTCGCGCCATCCTCAATGGCGGCGTCGAAACCTCGCTGGCTATGCACCGCCTTGAGCCCGACAATCCGGCGCATGTGCAACGCGCTTTTGCCTTTGCCGAACAAAGCAAGGCACTGGTGTTGCTCGAAGGCGTGCGCAGCGCCGGAGCCCTGCGCTTTGAAGGTGTGTCCGACAGTTTGCTCGACGCCGAACGCCGCCTGCGTCAAGCGGTGACAGATGCCGAAGTCCGACTGCGCAAAATGTGGGGTCAATCGGCGAACGACTCTTTACTCGCAGCCGCCAAAATTGAATTATTCGACCGCCAACGCGCCTTCGAACAATTTCAACGTATGCTGGCATCGGGCGAAAATGCCCGGTATTACCAATTCCGCTACGGCTTTTCATTAGCAACGCCTGCAGAAATTCAATCGCAGCTGCTCACTCCGGAACGCTGTCTGGTCGCCTATTTTATCGGAAAAGAACAGATGGTTACCGCATTTGTAGTCCAGAAAGAAGCAGTGTATGCCGTCGAATGTACCGGAGGGAAAGATGTTTACCAAGCGGTAAGCAAGTTGCGCAAGGGCTTGTCGGGCTACTACACCCTGCCCAGGCGTAAACGCAATGATGAATTATATGTCCAGACCTTAAACCAGTACACCGAAGCTGCCCAAAGTTTGCATCAAACCCTTTTGGCGCCCATCGAATCGTTGCTGACGGAAGAAGTGGTGATCGTGCCCGACGGGGTGCTGGGTTATGTGCCATTCGAGTTGTTGCTCAGTGGTCCGCCGCCGCAATTGACCAATTTTAACGAATATCCATACTGGTTCAAAACCCGAAATCATGCGGTGAGTTATTCCTATTCTGCTACCCTGCTGCGGGAAATGAGCCAGAAACAACACCGGAAAAAAACGACGAAAGATCTGCTTGCCATGGCCCCGTTTTTCCCGGGAACCCGCGCTGAACTCTCCCAAAAAACGAACGAATCCGATCCCGATCAGACCCGAAAAGGGCTAAATCCGCTGGTTTTCAGCGGACAAGAGGTACGTGAAATCGGCCGTATTTGCGAAAGCAACGACTGGTGGGTGGGCAGGGAGGCCGGCAAACAACGTTTCCTGCTGGATGCCCCCGATGCTCGGTTGATTCATTTGTCTACCCACGGCGTACTCGACAGTGCCGCCGATTTTTCTTACCTGGGTTTTGCCCCCCTTCCCGGCAGCGACGAACCCGAAGCGCTGTTTGTACGCGACTTATACAACGTACAACTAAACGCCGATCTCGTTACGCTCTCGGCCTGCGAAACCGGGGTCGGACAGTTACAGACCGGCGAGGGTATCATCAGTCTGGCCCGTGCATTTGCCTACGCCGGCGCCAAAAGTATTGTGACCAGTTTGTGGCAGGTAAATGATGCGGCGACCAAAGACCTGATGATCCTTTTTTATCAACAACTGAAAAGTGGTAAAACCAAAGACAAAGCGCTGGCGTCAGCCAAACTCGTTTATCTGCAAACCTATACGGGAGAACGTGCGCACCCCTTCTTCTGGGCCGGCCTCATCGGCCTCGGTGCAATGCATCCGATTGACATGCAGTAAGGTTGATCTACGGGGTGTACATGTTTTTTTAGACAGGATTTACAGGATGAACATGTTTTTTAGACAGGATTTACAGGATGAACAGGTTTTTTTTAGACAGGATTTACAGGGTGTACAGGTTTTTTTTAGACAGGATTTACAGGATGAACATGTTTTTTTAGACAGGATTTACAGGATGAACATGTTTTTTAGACAGGATTTACAGGATGAACATGTTTTTTAGACAGGATTTACAGGGTGTACAGGTTTTTTTACAAAAAAATCTTGATTTTAAAGCGGCAGGAATCCAAGAAAATGTTTAACACCAAAGAAAAAAACCTGTTCATCCTGTAAATCCTGTCTAAAAAAGCCTGTCCTACAAACCCAACTTGTTGTTCAGGTCGAGGGCGCGGGAGCGGAAGGGGTGGCCGGGGGCACTGACTTTGGCATATTGCGCCAGGTAGGCGGCTTTGGTTTGCGGCAGGCGGGCGGCATGGCAGAGCAAAAGATACCAGGCTGCATCGTTTTGATAGGAAAAACTGTTCGACAGCGCTTCGAAGTCGGCGGCAGCGGGGGCATAACGTTGCAGACGGAGGTAGGCATGCGCCCGAAGTTTAAGGGCTTCGGTACGGCCTTCTTCCGGAAGGGGTTGCAAAAGCCGGATGGTTTCGCGGTAATTGCTTTTGTTGTAAGCTTCTGCGGCTTTCTGGATCGGATTTTCTCCTTCTTCTACATCCTCGCCCATCAGGGCGCCGGCGTCGTAAGAAGTGGTTGCATACATTTTTTGGACGATGGAGGCATAAACCGGGGGGGCAGGTTTGGGCGCCGGCAGGGTGTCGGGTTTCGGTTTTTGGGCAATCTCTTCCTGACGTGGCGGCGGAGTTGGAAGGGTGTCATGGGTAACCGGCGGTTTTGTTACAAAATCGGCCGCCGGTTTGCGTTGTATCCACCAGGCCGTCACGGCCACCACGATCAGCAGGGAAGCGGCGGCCCATCGGAGTTTGCCGCCCATGGAAAACGACCAGCCGGAGGGTGTTTCCGGTTTTTGCTCGTCCTGCTCTTGCGCTGATTGCCATTGCTCGTAGGCGTTTTCCATTAATTCGCGCAAGTGCAGGATGTCTTTGTCGGGCGTTGCCTGCATCATATCGCGGTGCAGGGCGACTTCTTCGGCTAAGGCCGGATCGGCGGCCATTTTTGCCTCAAAATCCTGTCGAGCCGCTTCGGAGAGCCGGTTTTTGAGGTAATCCTCCATGCGTTCGAATTTTTCCATTTCGCTCATGGCGTACAGATTTTTGGGTGATCAGGCGCGCAATTCCGCATAACGCGGATCTGTCTGCACGGCCTTTATTAAATTTTCCTTGCACAGGTGTTTGCGTTTTCGGGCATAGGCGTATGTCCAGCCCATGGCCTCTGCGACTTCCTCCATGCTCATTTCAGTATGCCAGGACAGCGAAAGCACCATCTGGCAGTCTTGCGCGATTTGTTTGAACTTCTCGGTAAACAACGCCTGTCGTTCGTTTTTTTCCGAAATCACATATTGGTCATCACCGCCGCTTTGGTTTAATACCACAGGGTCGTCGGGTGTTACCCCGGCGTCGAATTTTTTTCTGCGGGTCGTGTTGAGCCAGTGTCTCTTGCAGACTTCGTAGAGATACGTGGAAAACAGGGCGGTCAGGGTAAGTTCGCCGGCCTTCAATTTCCGGTACACCACTTCGATGGCATACATGAAAACGTCTTTGGCGTCTTCATCAGTGCCGCTGTTGGCACGCACAAAAGCTGCCACCGAGGGCAGAAATTCCTTGAAAATACTGCGAATGACCTCCGGTTTCTGTTGCAGCAGTCCGTCGGTGTACCAATCGTTGAGGTGTTTGGCCATAATGCCGGATGGGATTTTTTGTTGGGGACGAAGGTAGGAAGCGCGAAAAGAAAACGGGGGAGAGTTTTTTTGAAAAAAAAAGAGCACATAAGGAGGTAACAAAGCAATCGGCCATGGTATACACCGCTGTACATCGCCTGAATGGCGTTGCACCTTGTTTCCCTTCAGATTCGTTCACCTTTAAAACACAAGCGTTATGAATCATTTATTGCAAGGATCTAAAGCGCCTCCCTTGTTGTTTTTATGGCTGTTTTCCAGCCTCGTTGCCACAGCGCAACAAAAAAACCGTTTTCCGGTCATTGACCTGACCACCAATGCGCTCGACTGGCCGGAACAAACCGCCTCGCTGGCCCTGCAAGTCAGCCCGCTGCCCTGGCTGGGTATTCGCACCGGCGCAGCCTATCGCCCGCAACAACAAATTTCCGATCAGTTCAGCGCTACCTCCGAATCGTTTGAAATGACCGTAGAAACGCGTATTTTCCCATTCGGCCCGCCGCGCCGGGCTTTTCAAAAAGACACCCGGCCGGCCTATTGGAAAAAACGAAAAACCGGCTGTAATGCCAAAATGTGCGCCCTGCTGCCGGTGTCCAAAAAATCGGCGAAATTTCTGCGCGGCATTTATATCGCCCCGGGGTTCAGTTATCACCACCAGGATGCCCGCTATGTGCCCGCAGCCGATTTACAATCGCCCATTCCTGCATTTGAATACCGGATTGTCAACCAGGGGCCTGCCTTGCAGGCCGGTTACCAGATACGCTATAAAGCCCTTACGCTGGGCGTTGGCGGCGGACTAAAATTCAGTCGTCCGCGTTGGGAGGGGCCGCTGCCTGTTTTTTCCGACAACATTTATTCCGTCACTTTCCCTGCCAAACTGCGTGTTGAACAACACCTTCTGTTAGAAATCGGCTGCAATTTTTAAACCCAATTTTCACCTTTTAAAATTTCCTGATTATGAAACCCAGTGTTTGCTCCCTTTGGGGGACAGCCATCGTCATGCTCCTGGTATTGACTTTGAGCAATTGCAAAAAAGACAGCCAAATCTTTGACCCTACCAACCCGGAGTTTGAAGAATTTTTTGCCAATGCCGTGGATTCGGTCAAAGACCACATTCTGGACTCGGTCGTCAATCTGGCGCTCGCCCTGC
>JANRLZ010000572.1:0-2421 GCA_033762055.1 Saprospiraceae bacterium | reverse complement strand
CTGCTTTTCCGGCTATCCAGCGTTTGAACCATTGCGCCAGGCCGCCAAAAAAGCAGGGATCTTTCGAAGGCACGTTGAGTTCTGCTATGTTGTCGTCACCTTTAAAATACTTGATCTGACAATGTGCCACCCCGACAGGCGTATCATTTTTGTAAAACACCAGGTAACCGAATCGCATACCCTGCGGCGGGGCAGATTCCAGTACGGAGAGATAGGAGCGTTGCAGGAAAAGGTCTTGGGCCGGCGCTGCCTGGTCCCAATCCTGGCCGGCGGCTTCAATACTGCGAAAAAAAACGTGCCGCAGGGCGCCGGTCAGCACGCTGCGTTCGGAAGCAGATTCCGGCAGGCGGGAGAGCGTAAGGGAAGTAGTCATTTCAGGTCTGGCAATTCAAAAGAACAGCATGAATGTCAAATGGTTGATCTCAATTCGACAAACGCCATTTTTTAACTTCTTCAAGGGCTGCTGTTTCGTCGCCCCATCCCATCAGTGTCATAGTGCCCAATCCGTCGTAATAGAGAAAAAACTGTTCGAGAATATGCCTGATAGCACTATAATCACGCTGAAAATCATGCCAATTTGTTGCTTTGATGATCCGTTTATCCGTATTAACCGGAATGGCCAGCACCTTGTGATCCAGTTCGCCCAAATCCTTTAGCTTCATAAGCCCTATAGGCAAAACTTCGACGATCGAACCGGTAGGGAGGTGTTCGGTCAGTATCAGTACATCCAGCGGATCGCCATCGCCGCCCCGGTCTTTGTCCATGCGGGTGGAAGGGATAAAACCGTAATTTACCGGGTAGGATAAAAAATCCACCCGACGCAACTTGCCCTCCCGTACATCCGGTTGAAACTGAAATAGTTGCCTGTTGTACTCATATTTTGTATTGGTACCGGCAGGAATTTCAATTACGCCCTGCAAATGGCCGTTTTCAGAAAATGTGGGTAGCGAAAGATGGTCCATATACAGGGTCAAATTTCTTTCTCAATTAAATAGGTATTTCTGGTGCTGGAATTCCGGTTGATCATTTCTGCGATAAAACCGGTCAAAAACAGTTGTGTGCCGATAATCAGGGCCAAAATGCCAAAATAGAAGAGGGGGCGGGTCGCAATTCCCCACTCGCTGTAAACAGTTTTTACCAGGCTTAAATAGGCCAGGATGCCAAAACCGATCAAAAAAGAGAGCAGGCCCAGGGTACCAAAAAAGTGCATGGGTCTTTTGCCGAATTTTCCAACAAACGAAATGCTCATCAAATCGAGCGGCCCGTTGATGAAACGTTCGAAACCGCCGAACTTGGTGACGCCGTACTGCCTGGCGCGGTGTTCGACCACTTTTTCTCCGATTTTTGAAAAACCGGCCCATTTGGCGATCACCGGTATGTAGCGGTGCATTTCACCATATACCTCAATGGTTTTTACCACATCCACTCGATAGGCTTTAAGGCCGCAGTTAAAGTCATGCAGATAAATACCGCTCATCCAGCGGGTTACGGCATTGTACAATTTGGTCGGAATGGTTTTGCTGATCGGGTCGTGCCGCACCTTTTTCCAGCCGCTAACCAAATCGTAGTTTTCTTCGGCAATCATGCGATACAATGCCGGAATTTCGTCGGGACTATCCTGCAAATCCGCATCCATGGTAATTACTACACGGCCCTGTGCCGCTTGAAAGCCGGTATGCAGTGCAGCGGATTTGCCATAGTTGCGGCGAAATTTAATCCCGCGAACATTCGGATTCTTTTCCTGAAGTCCGCTGATGATATGCCATGAACGATCGGTGCTGCCATCATCCACCATAATTATTTCATACGAAAAACCATGTTGTTCGCACACACGTCGGATCCATGCCTCCAGTTCAGGAAGACTTTCTTCTTCGTTTTTAAGCGGTATGACGAGGGATATTTGCATAATGAAGGTAAGTATCCTGGGAGGTTATTGTGCAACAGGCGCCAGTTCTAATTTCAGTCCGTCGAGCGAGTCATGTAATTTAATTTGGCATCCCAGCCGACTGTTTGTTTTGACAAAAAAAGCGGAATCGAGCATGGCCAGTTCATCGTCGGTCGGTTCCGGCAAATCATGCCCGCTGTGAACATATACATGGCAGCTGGCGCAAAGGGCCATGCCGCCGCAGGTGCCTTCTACGGGTAATTCGTACGACTTGCACAATTCCATGACACTCAGCCCCATATCGGTCGGGGCATCCAGCTCGTGTTCGATCCCCTCGCGGTCGAGAATGGTAATTTTGATCATATCCATGCCGCAAATGTAAGCGGGATTTTCTTTCTTCGCTTTGCCCTCGCGCCTGAGTTGAACGTATAACTTTGCGTCGTGTATCTGTCTTCGCTCAAATTGACAAACTTCAAAAGTTACGAGGCGCATTCCTTCGACTTTTCTCCCCGGCTCAATTGTCTGGTCGGGCTGAA
>JANRLZ010000571.1:0-9922 GCA_033762055.1 Saprospiraceae bacterium | reverse complement strand
AGAAGGAGGCCGCTCCGGCTGCAACCGCAGACGAAGTGGTTCCGGCTCCGGAAGTTGTTGACCTTGACACCTGATCGGTCAATGCGCTAAACCAGCAAACATTGCCGTAAAACTCACCACTCACTCGATCATTACTCACTTTAACACCATACAACATGGCTGCTACAAGAGAAGATGTAAAATTCCTCAGCAACCCCAAACTGGGCCAGCGTGGTAAAAAATACTGCCGTTTCCGCAAATTCGGCATCAAATACATTGACTACAAAGACGCGGATTTTCTGCTTCAATTCATCAACGAACAAGGTAAACTGCTGCCCCGTCGCATCACCGGCAACAGCCTCAAATACCAGCGCCGCGTTGCTACCGCCGTCAAACGTGCCCGCCACCTGGCTATTCTGCCTTTTGTCGCCGACTTGATGAAGTAACCTGTCCCTGTCCAACCATTAAATTTTCAACAGCAATGAATATCATTCTGCTCGAACATATTGACAAAGTGGGCGCCAAGCACGATGTAGTGAAGGTAAAAGACGGTTATGGCCGCAACTACCTCATTCCGCAAGGCCTGGCCATTGTGGCCAACAAGCCCAACCTCGCCCGTCTTGAAGGCATGAAGAAACAAGCCGCTAAAAAAGAAGCGGTAGTGATCACCGCCTTTAAGGAAATCGCCGCCAAACTGGCAAAAGCCAAGGTTCAAATTGCCGCCAAAGCCGGTGATAATGGCCGCTTGTTTGGTTCAGTTACGGCCCAACACCTCTCAAAGGCACTCGCCGATCTGGGTATTGACGCCGAAAAGCGCATCATTGAGATGCCGGAAGAAGTGAAAGACCTGGGCAAATACACCGCCACTGTGAAATTCCACCCGGAAGTAGTGGCGGAAGTCAATTTCGAAGTCGTAAATGAAGGCGGCAACGAATCTGGCGCCGAAGATTGATCCATTATTTTTGCAGGGAGTCTATTAAAACGTCTTGCAAATGTTTTATTAAAGCGAAACCAACTGCGTTGCAGCGGGTTTCGCTTTTTTTGTGTCTCCTTTTGCTTTCCATCATACCACGACATGAGAAATACCATTATTCGCCGGGTGATCATTCTGGGCGCGTTCTCCAGCCTGAGCCTGCTCGCCGTCCAGTCGTACTGGGTGATCCGCACCTGGAACCTGCAGGAACAGGAATTTAACCGCCGCGTAAACCAGGCGATGCTCGATGCCGCCAACGAACTGGCACAAATGAACCTGTTTGCACTCCCCAATCAGAAACTGGTGCAACAGGCTTCTACCAATTACTGGGTAGTCAATGTCAACAACGTATTCGAAGCCAGTGACCTCGAACATGTGCTGGCCAAGGCTTTTGAAACCCAGGGACTAAAGGAAGACTATGAATATGGTATTTTCGACTGCTCCAGCGATCAGATGATTCGTGGTAAATTAGTCAAATATTCCACCAAAAAAGATGAAAACCAGCCTTTAGCCGAGCCATTGCCCAAGCACTACGATCAGGATTTTATTTATTACTTCGGAGTATTATTCCCCGGAAAAAGCGCCAATATTCTCAGCAGTATGTGGCTGGTGGTAGGGTTTACCGTTCTGATGCTGCTCACCGTGGCGTTTTTTATTTATTCCATGATCGTTATTCTGCGCCAAAAACAGTTGTCGGAACTGCAACGCGATTTCATCAACAACATGACGCACGAGTTTAAAACCCCGATCTCGACCATCAACATCTCTACCGATGTCTTTTTGAAAAATGAAAAAATACAGGAAGATCCTCGACTGTTTCGCTATGCAGGTATTATCAAGGAACAGGTTTTGCGCCTGAACACGCAGGTTGAAAAGGTGCTGCAACTCGCAAAAATAGAACGCGATAACATCGAATTGAATGTAGAAGAACTCAACCTGGCCGAACTAATACAGAGCATATCGCCCTCTATCGAGTTGAAAGTCAATGACAAAGAGGGTAAACTGCACCTCCATCTCGACGCCACAAATGCCCTGGTTAAGGCCGACAAACTTCACCTCACCAATATTCTGCATAACCTGGTAGATAACAGTGTGAAGTATGCACGGGAACGGCCCGATATCCACGTTGCCCTGAGAAACGAGGGCAATCAATTGATACTGAGTGTACAGGACAACGGAATTGGTATTCCGAAAGAACACCAGAAACGCGTATTCGACAAATTCCACCGGGTGCCTACAGGCAACGTTCACAACGTGAAAGGCTTCGGGTTAGGGCTGTTTTACGTGAAAACCATGTGCAAGGAACACAAATGGAAGCTCAACCTTTCTAGCGAAGTGGGCAAAGGCACCACGGTGGAAATCAGAATGCCGCAGCAAGGGTAGGGCAGCGCTTAACGTTGTTTGTTAAACCCGACCGATACCCCGAATCGAACACCCTCCGGATTGGGAATGGCAAAGATGTTGACCGGGAAGTTGACGTTACCCGACCTGAAGTTTTTACCCACGGCCAACAGAAAAGAAGTGGTGATGGTAAAATCGCCCCGTGTGTCGAACCCTTTTTTTACACCGGCAGGATCAGGTAATCCCGGGTTTTTTGCTTTCCACTCCGACAAAAGCGTCCAATCGCCCGCTTCATCGTAAAACCCTTCGGCACGTTTGGTGAAATATATAATGGGCCCCAGCATGACTTCCCAACCCGAGGGCGTAAGCCGGATGCCGTTCAGGATACTTACCGTCGGTATAAATTTACCCTGATCCAGTCCGGAGATATTGGGAACAAATTCAAACAATACCTGCACCTTGTCGCCATTAATGTAGGCGGTTTCAAACTGGTAGCCAAACTGCGACATGATCGGTTTGGCGCCCAGGCCGCCCCGGGAAGAGGGGTCTTGAATACGTTCGGCAAAAGTGCCGGAGAAAAAGACCAGCCCCATGCGCGGCCCGGCCAACGACAGTTCATTGCTTTCTTCCTCTTGCCCGGCCGGCATCGGAAAGTCTTTTAATTCAGCGCGATCCAGCCAAAAACTGCCTTTGTCAATGCTGGAGCACTCGCGAAGTCGAACGCGCTCCTGCGTTTGTTCGAGTACTTCGGCCACCAGAAATCCGCCGTTTTTGAGCAGCAAGGTATCGCAGCTGTTGCCGGCCGAGGCCTTGGCGGTTACAAATACTGCGCTCAACAAAAACAGAAAAAAAAGTGAGTATCTCATAATGTGGTGATGTTGAAAATTTTGTGAAAATGGAATTGAATTTGAATTCTGTACGGAATTTGTAGTTGTTTTTCACAACAAATGTTTGGCAGTGGCAGGGTATGACAACAAGGCTTTTGTCATAACGACTCCTGATATATATCATCATTGTCCACCGACTAATGCTTCTTTTTTGAAGTTATCAATTGATAAACAACTGATTATACCTCATTTTCGCTACCTTCGTTTCATGTTGTCGCCCACATTTTATTTGCAAAATGCCCCTGTTTATTTGGGGGCGCTCAGCGATTTTTTCTACGATTGGCTGGGACAAAATTCATTTTCGCAAATTTTTATCCTGACTGACGAAAACACGCGCCGCCATTGTTTGCCTGTTTTTTTTGCGCAAACCGGCCTTGAAACGCGCGCCATCGTACATGAAATACCATCCGGAGAAGCCGAAAAAAACCTGGCCACCTGCGAAAAAATCTGGTCGGCCATGGCGGCGGCAGGACTTGACCGCCAGGCGCTGGTGGTCAACCTGGGGGGGGGCGTAATCGGCGATATGGGCGGGTTTTGCGCGGCCGTGTGGAAGCGCGGACTGAATTTTATTCAGGTGCCTACTACCTTGTTGGCCATGACGGATGCCGCCATCGGCGGGAAAACCGGTGTTGACTTTCAGGGAGGAAAAAACCTGTTGGGTGTTTTCCGGCAACCGGCAGCCGTATTTGTAGACCCGGTTTTCCTGCACAGCCTGCCTGAACGCGAATGGCGCAGCGGTTTTGCAGAAATACTCAAACACGCCGTGATTGCCGGTCAGTCATTCGAAACAATGGAAATGGCCGACATGACGGCTTTGCTGCACCGGTCTATCGCGGTTAAAGTCCGTATCGTTGAGGAAGACCCGACGGAAAGAGGCTTGCGTATGCTGCTCAATTTTGGTCATACCATCGGCCATGCGGTGGAAAGTTATTTTCTCGCTACGCCGGCATCGCTGACGCATGGCGAGGCAGTTGCCATCGGAATGATCTGTGAAAGCCATTTGGCCGGCCTCCCGGCAGCGGATACGCTCGCTTCGTTTATTATGCGGCACTTTTTACCTTGTCCAATGCCCGAATCAGCCTTTCCTGCCATTTGGCAATGGATGAAGCAGGACAAAAAAAACACGTCGGATACGGTGCGCATGGCCGTACCCGACGTGTTGCCTTATTCGCTTAAAATTATGGAGCCAACGCGCGCACAGGTAGAAAACAGCCTGCGCTTTTACAACCGGCTCGCTTGAATCGCTTTACTCGAGTTTCGGTTTTACGATGGTAAACACCCGTGAAATGTTGAAACCGAAACGAATACCGCTCAGCATTTTTCCGTCGCCGTTTTTGAAAAACCAGTCTTCGGTAGTTTCCGTGATGAAAGCCTTGTGCGTCATATAAGGCGAATTGGTGAAATGCAGTTGAAACACGTGTCCACCCGTTTCGATATCAAAACCGACGGAAAGGCTGTTGGCATAGTCGGCCTCCAATTGTCCTTCCGGCACGTAGTAGTATTCGGCATTGAGCGTAATCCTTTTGGTCAATTTGACGCGACCGGCCGCGCCAATCACATACACATCATTTTTGTCGTTGGGCGAAGTGGTCAGGTTGCGGTGAACGAGGGTAGGCATCAATTGCAGCGACAAGCGGCTGTTGAACTTGCGGCCGATCAAAACCTGATGCGTGAAGAAAAGCCGATCGGAAAATTTGTTGTCGCGTTCAATATCGGAGAATTTAACCGTTCGTATCTGTGCATCAATAAGATAGGACAAGGTTACCGGCATGTTTTTTTTGCCGGAACTCTGACGCAGAATTTTGTATTTGGCAAATCCGTCAATCGTTTTTTCATAACTGCTTCGTCCAAACCCGATCATAAAACGATCAGTGACACCATAATCGGCGCCGATACGAATGCTGGCGCCGTCCAGTCCAAACACATCATAAATTCCGTTGCGCAGCGGGTTGAATCGGTGTGAAAATTTGGTATCGAGCACGCCTTTGGCGGTGTTTTCCACCGAATGGCCGTTCACCACACGATTTGCTTTGAAAGTGGCGGTAGTGAAATCGGTGGTTTCTTCATCGCCGAGCATCGAGAGCAGGTCGTCATTTTGGGCGAAAGCGGCAAGCGGGGAGAGGAGTAGGGCAAAAAGGTAGATTTTTTTCATATTGCTGATTTTAGATAAAATTCATTGGTGCTGTCTCACAGGTTATGTTTTTAGCCAGGATTGACAAGATTTACAGGAAAATTACCCTAAAAAATTAAAAAAAAACTGCAAATCTTGTCAATCCTGTCTAAATTAAACCTGTGAGACAGCGTCAACGAAACGACTTCAGATTACTGCTTGGGCGCAAGGGTGGCGTCAATCAGTATTTTTGCTTCTTTGGCGATATTGCCGCTTACGACAGAAGGAATTTTGATGTTGTAGTCAGCCAGGGTCACGTTGAAGCCGGCGTTGATCTTGATTTTGCCGCCGCTCACCGTGATGGCGCCGTTGGTTGTCAGGTCTTTTTCAACGCCGTGGATGTTCATTTTACCCGAAACAACGGCGTTGTAAGTGCCGTCTTTGCTCAGGTTGACTTCACCTGAATTGGTGATTTTGCCTTTGAAAGTGGCTTTCGGGAATTGATCCGATTCCATGTAATTCTCGTTGAAGTGTTCTTGCATCAGCGATTTTTCAAATTTGAATCCTTTGACCAATACCTGCCAGGCCATATCGCCCGTGGCTACGTCCAAAACGCAGGTAGCATTGTTGCTGAGCGCCTCGATTTTATCGGGCGAAGCAGGCGCAGTGGCGTCGAACTTGATTTTACCATCACGGGTGAGAAAAGCCTGGGCGTTTGCCATAGCGGCGAACAAAAAAAATGCTGCGAAAAGAAACAACTGTTTTTGCATGTGTGAGTGTGTTTGAAAAATTTTGGAAAGGGGAATTTTATGGATGGATATGACTTATTTTACTTCCACGCAACGGGTGAGTTGAACGTCGAGGTTGAGTCCGTCGCATTTGCCTTTAAAGGTGACGGTTTCTCCGGTGTTGAAATCGGTGCGCGTGTGTTGGCTCAGGGCGTCGAGTTCGCAGATAACGCCAAATTCTTCGCCGGTTTCCAGTGTGATTTTTGTAGGCGCGCCCTCCGTTTTTGCCACCATTGCAATCGTGCCGCTAACGGCGATGGTTTTTCCGAGATATTGGGCATTGGCTGCATTTTCATCGGCATTGTATGCTTTAAAAAGCGCAGTGGCTTCCACCGTTGCGTCGGTTTTGGCGGCCTTTATGTTTTCGTGTGGTTTGTTCCACAGGCCGATTCCAATGGCAACGCCGATCAGCGCAATGCCAAGAAGCAGTAAAAGGATGCGTTTGGTTGTCATGACAAATTTGCTGAAAGGGTACTTAGTTGTTCTTTGCGCCGGCTTTCACCCACGCATCAATTTTGAGTTTGTCGCAGGATGGAATGCTTCCGGTGGGCGGCATGATACCCCCAACGCCGTTGACACGTTCAACCATACTGGCACTGTAATTTTTGATTTCGTCGTAAGTGGTAAACGGACTGCTGGCCTGCTGTCCGCCCGGAGTGTGACAACTGATACAATGGGAATTGATGATGGGCAGAATGTCCTGACTGTAACTTATAGCGGTGGTATCGCAGGTCGAAACGCCGTACTGATCCACTTCATTGTCGTAGTAACAACCGCCGGTCAGCGAAACAAATGCGGCAATTCCGAGAATAATCGCCGCGGAAACAATAGATTTGTTGTTCATAATCCTTTAATTAACAGGTTGGGTGATTGATTCATTCATGCCTCAAAGGTAGATGCGGCGCAGGTATTCAGTTTTATCATGGTGATTTTGTTAGGCAAATGTTTGCAGCCGACAAATTCTGTATAAGCGCTAATGCTGCGGAGCGCCGGCTTGCACCCAGGTCTGTATTTTCTGAATACTGCAATCGTCGAGTTTGGCGCCGCCGTTTGGCATCCAGTTGGAAGTACGGGTAACAGATGCATACAGTTTTCCGTTTAGCGCCACCGTTTTGATTTCGTTGTAATTGGTGAGTTTAATTCCACCCTGCGGATTGTTACCACTGTGGCAACCCTGGCATTTGGCCTGCACGAGCGGTTGAATAAAAGTGCTGAATTTGGCATCTGTCGGGTCGCAACCGCCGGCATTTTCGTCGCAGCCGTTAAATTGTGCGCCTTGTGCGAGCCATGTTTTTAACAACTCAATTTGCGCCGAAGTTAAAGGCGCGTTAGGAGGAGGAGGCATGCGATCATCCGGATCTGTTTCGAGAATCATTCGCATCAACTTATTTTCGTTCAAATCGTTTAAAGTGGCGTTCTCAACCGTGCTGACCAGTGTTTGATAGGAGGTAAGCACTACGCCGTCTTGATGATCCTGGGCGTTATGACAACCGGATTGTGAACAATTGGACACAAGAATTGGGAGAATCTGGTTTTGAAAATATACCGAATCAGGATCGCAGGTGCCGGTGGAAGCGGGCGGGTCGCCCGGATCGCCGGGACCAGCCGGATTTTGGAAAGGATCGTGACGACATGACTGGACAATAAAAGCGACAAAGAACAAAAGGCAAAAAATGGCAGCAGTGTAACGTTGCATGGGTGAAAATCAGCAAAAAATTGAATGTGATCAAGAGCCTGTCTAGATTTTCCTGATCCAGCGAAAGCGTACAAATTTAGTAGGGGGCAAGGCGGCTTTTGCAGACGTAGCCGGAGGCTACGGCGAAAAAAGCCAACGCAGTCCAGGACTAAATTTTGCGCTTGCAGCGGATAGAGGAAAATTTAGACAGGCTCTAACAGTTACTCAAAAGACTTCCATAGCAGGATGTCTAAAAAGAAAACGCAAAACTCTGCGTACTAATACATGATTAAGTGCAAACCTTTGCCGAACGGGAATAAACAAGCGCTGAACAATGGAAAAAAAGCACTGGAAAGATCGGCTGCGCCAATTGGGTTGGGCGGGCGTCATTTTTTTTACGGTTAAAGGCACGATCTCGCTGCTCTTTGGCGCGTGGATTTTGCAAAAGTTTGGCTGCGGCGAATGATCCGCTCATCGTACCTTTGCGGCCCGATTTTTTTACCTTTCCGGGTCAACCCGGAACAACCCAGCCGATTCGTATGCAAAAACAGATTTTGTTGTTGGCGTTTTTCTTTGTCAACAATTTGATAATCAATGCGCAGCTCACCCTGCGTGTTACCGCAATTCCCTCCAATACACCTCCGGGCGCCAATATTCACGTGGCAGGCAATTTCAATAACTGGAATCCCGCCGATGCTACCAAAATATTGTCCCTCAACCTCAACGGCGATTACACCATCACGCTAACCCCGGCGGCCGGCGAATTGAAATTCAAATTCACCCGCGGAAGTTGGGCCACCGTGGAGGGCAATGCCTCCGGCAATTTTTTGCCCGATCGGGTACTGAATTACAACGGCCAGCCCACCACAGTTGACCTCACCATTCTCTCCTGGGAAGACCTTGGCGGGGGCGGTACGGCAGCGCCAAATGTTCAAATTCTGGACAATAATTTTTACATCCCGCAACTCAATCGCAACCGTCGTGTCTGGCTCTACCTGCCACCCGATTACCATACTTCCACAAAAAAATACCCCGTAATGTACATGCACGACGGGCAAAACCTGTTCGACCAGAATACTTCTTTCTCGGGAGAATGGGAGGTGGACGAGTCGCTCAATGAATTGCATGCGCAGGGCGATTGGGGTTGCATTGTAGTGGGGATTGATAATGGTGGCCAATTCCGCCTCGACGAATATTCTCCCTGGATCAATCCGCAATATGGCGGCGGACAAGGGGATGAATACGTAGAATTTATTGTCAATACGCTGAAACCATATATTGACGTCAATTACCGCACTTTGCCCGGACGGCAGACCACAGCCATCGCAGGCAGCAGTATGGGCGGATTGATTTCGATGTATGCATTGTCTGAACGTCAAGACATATTCAGCAAGGCAGGTATATTTAGTCCGGCGTTTTGGTTTGCCGGCGACGAGTCAGCCAATCATGTAGCCACCCATCCGAAGCAGGGCAACGCGCGTGTTTATTTTTTGGCAGGCGCTGATGAGGAAGGCGACGGAAATGCTTCCAATTATGTAGTGGAAGATATGCAGGCGGTATCCAATGCCTTGACAACAGCCGGATTTGGCCCGAATGAAAAATCGTGGAATGTGATTGTCAACGGAGAACACAGCGAGTGGTTTTGGGCGCAGGAGTTTCCCGATGCTTATCAATGGCTGTTTGCCGACTTTACCAGCAGTGCGACAACGCCGGATGCCGCCCCACTCGAAATATTTCCCAACCCCGCACATACCTGGGTCCGTTTTTCCGGACTGGCGGACAATGAAAAAATTCGCCTGAGAATAACCGGCAGCGATGGCAAAGTGTGGAAAGACATCAGTGTACGCGCTGCCGAACCCCTGTGGGTGGGAAATTTACCCGCCGGCTTTTATTTGATCGAAGCCCGTTCAAAAGATGGGCGCCGGAGTGTTGCACGCCTCGTTCGTCCATAATCAGTCCATGTTGAAAAGCCTTTCCGATAATATAACCCCATTGGAAAGGCTTTTTAGGGGGTGTCTTAAAAATGCTGGCGAGACAGACAAGAGCAGGTTTTGGGTGCTGGGCAAAGGTGCTTTTGAGGGGAATATCGGGCCATATTGCCCGAAAAAGACCTGAAGAACAGGTTCCAAAAGATGCCTTTTCAGTCCGGCAAGTATTTTTCAGACACAC
>JANRLZ010000570.1:0-16512 GCA_033762055.1 Saprospiraceae bacterium | reverse complement strand
ATCCCGACCCCCGGTATCTTGCTGCATCGGCAGATACGTGTCGCGGTCCGGCATTGGTATCCAATGCGGTCGTAACTTATTCGGGCGGTTATGCCAGGGCTTATGTTGCCTTTCAGGGATTACGCCCCGGTCAGGAAGTTCGATACAGAAAAGCCAACAGTCCGGTTCCGGCCAGTAACCTGGTCATATTGAACCAGGGCGCCGGCACGATCAGCGGCTTGCAACTTGAACAGCTGTATACACTTTTTTGCACCAACAATTGCGGCCAGGAAGTCATCCTGGGATTTGTGAATACCCAAACCGGTCCGACAGACCATATCGAGGTGTCCAACGACCTTTATGATGCAATTGTCATGTTTCAACAAACAAACGGACAGGTTTCGCTACGAGATTTTTTGAACAACACTGCGGCCGTCCCATTTTATGAGAAAGTGGCTTTTTTGCAACAATACTGGTATGCCGGAGCGCCGCTGCCCTTCGACGACCCTTACCAATTGCCGGAGACGCCACCCCGGGGCGGGGATGAGGACGATTGCAAATGTTCTTTTGTGTTCAATATGGGCCGACTGGCAAGTCCGGCAGACATGAACAGCGATGGCACCATTTCGCCCGACATCAAAAAAGGGGAAAAAGTGTACGCCAGTTATGGTAAATACTGGTGGGTACGTCAATCCAGGGGGCCGGCCAAATGGCATCATCTGTGGAACGAGGCTTCAAAAGCAGGCGGCGCGGATCGCCTGGTAAATATGACCATGTCAGACTCGCTTAAAGTACATGCCCCGGCGAGCGCCCGACTTCGTTACAATCTTTTCTGTACCAATTATGCTACCGTGCCCAGTGAGTGTGGTTGCAAAAAACCGCTGATGTTGTATTGGCAGTACGATACGGAAGTAGAAGCGCATGCCGAGCGGCATACCGAGGGGTGGGGAACCAAAAAGGCGGTTGCCGGTGCGGAAGATGTGGCACTGGTGGTATTGCATTATGATGGCAGCAACACCTTTGATGTATTGCAGGTTGACAGAGCCCGTGCGGCGGCGCATTGCGACATGGAAGTGAATCCCGCATTTTGGGATAATATGGTGGATGTTGCGAAGAATGTGGCGCTCTTTTTTGTTCAAGACGATAACCCCAACTACCAGAATCTGGTTAATCAGCTGGCTTCCAGTTTGCAAAATTTGATTGGAACACCGTATTACTCTGAGCAGGGTTGCGACTTGGATGCGATTGAGATTCAAACCCTCTTGCACGGCGACAAGGAAATTTTTCTGGAGCCTAACAAGCCGGTCAATCTTACACTGAGCAGTTTTAGCAATCTGATGGCAGGCGGACGGCGTTCATTCCACAGTTGGGCAAGGATCAATAGTGATTTTTATCTGGCCGGCTATGTGCCTGGCGGCTTGTTTGCCGATGAAACGCAAAACCATTGTTGCAGTAAAAAACTGGGCGACTGGCTGCTGGCATCCGACGGACCATTATCGGTGGAAGATTTGAAAGAAGAAGTCGGCCTGATCTTTAAGGCATTTGCTCCCTGGCCATACCCTTCAGACCCTGGAACCGGCATCATCCGTCTGCCAACAGAATACGGCTGGATGGCGTATGATTCGCATCCGAATTGTACCCTGGCTACCGGCGAGGATATTGGAGACGGCAACCGAACCGACGGGAGAAGTGAAGATATCCGCACCGAACTCGCAGGCGTTAAAATCTTCGACTTGTCGGGGCGTCTTTTGTATGCCGGCGCTGAACAGGTATTACCGCAAGACTTACGCATCTTTTTGCGTGAAAAGGGCGTATCAAATGCCGGTATCTACATCCTTCAGGCATCCGGTGAGAACCGCCGCGAAATCCACAAGGTAATCATGCATTGATCCTTTCTTTCTCACTTCCGCAGGGAAGCAAGAACAACGCCGGATTTTAAAAATGCCGGACACTTGCTTCCCTGCAATTTCTTCACATCAATAATTCATTTCCAATGAAAAAGATATTTCTTTTTGTCATGCTTTGCTGCATGACCTGGCCTCTTTTTGCGCAATGCCCCGACGAACCGGTTGAAGATGCCCGGGTGATATATGCCCAGGTTTTCAAGACTCCGTGGACGTTGGATGCACAGATAATATTGTGTCGGCATCATTCGCTGCACAATGAGGTCATTTTTCAGATGAATGATGAATTCAACCTTGATCCATTTCAGTCATTATGGCTTAATTTTGGTGATGGTATCTCGCAAGAGGTGCAGGAGGGTGAAGCGGTGACGCACGTATATCCAGTGAGTAATACAGTTAGCACCCCGTACAATGTCAGTATCTCTATAAAAATGGCCGGCAATGTAGTTTGGCAATCATTTAATCAGGATCTGGTATTAAAGGCCAGCTTCACCAGCGGCGGCGGGGGGTATATTCCTCCGGATGATGTTTGGGAGATTTCTTCAACCGGTTCTTTACCCCCACCTGTAACCGGCGCTTTCCCACCAGGAAGCCCATACAACAGCAATGTGATTGGCGGCGCGAAAGCATATATCAAATATGCCCCGGCGCATAACGGGAAGTTACTGAAACCCCTCATTTTTGTTGACGGAATTGATTTTAACGACAAAACATACACTTACAACGGCGAAGTAATTCGTCATGGTTCTACCGGCTGGGATGTATTGGTGATGGGCAACGACGCCTCCGAACCCAATCCATTAAACACATTGGCCTCTGAATTCAGTGCATATCCCGCTGCTTTTGCCACATTTATGGCCCCGCCCAACGACTACGATATTGTTTTTCTGGATTTTGCCGTTGGCGCCGACTGGATTGAAAAAAATGGCTTGCTGCTGGTTGAATTGATCCAGCGGATCAATGAGGAAAAAGCCATCCATTTTGCACAGGGAGAAACGGTATGCGATAATGCAATTATCGGCGCCAGTATGGGAGGGCAGGTAAGCAAATGGGCCTTGTCTTATATGGAAGAAAACGACCTTCACCATCAGTGTCATACCTACGTTTCCTTCGATTCTCCGCATCAGGGCGCGCATATACCAATTGGTATCCAGTCCATGGCTTATTATGTCGGTGTTGTAAACATTGAACAGGACAGTAAAGCAGCTGACAACTGGATTTCGCTCAACTCTCCGGCGGCACGTCAGATGCTCATCGAAACCCTGGAAGGAGGACTTGCGTCAGGCCGCTTAGACGCAAGCATGAATGACCTTAGTTTATGCGGATTAATTTCGACTTCCTTGTCGCCCAGTTTGGGCTTTAGCTTTTCAAATACAATTCGCGCGGCCTTTAAAAACGAGATCGGAGGGTTAGGATACCCTAAAATGACGCGCAATGTTGCCATTTCGTGTGGGAGTTATACCGGAGATGGTATTGGCGGCAACGCCCACTTCAAAGCACGACGTCATGAATCATTTGATGCAGGCCAGTTCGGTTCATTTGAAGGTGACGTCGCGTCATTTGAAATGATAGGGTTTGATGGAGGCAACTTGAGCATTTCACAAATATTGTCATTTTTATGGCCTCCTTTAATACCATGCAATTTTGATATTCCCGCGGCTACGAATTCCCTTTTTTTAGGCGCCGTGCCAACTGGTTTTCTGGAAACTCCACCCCATTGGGGCATATCAATTTCTCTCCCTATAAGTTATACAACTTACCGTGTCAGGGCGCTGGCCGATTACCCCTCGCTCGATAACGCACCGGGATGCAGGCGGGGCGATTTGCTGGATATTCAGTATGCTTTGCAAAAAAATTCCAGTAGTTTCACTATTGACGCCAACGACAATTACAACAGTTTTATGCCCACGATCAGTCTGCTCGATATTCAGTGGCCGATGGATGATGAGCACCTGACCATGAGTTTCGACCCGAACGATGCAGCCTGGGTGGAGGCCAATACACCCTTTGATGCCGTTTTTGCTCCTGAAACCAACCTTCGCCACGTTGAATTGACCCCGGCAATGGTTACCTGGACTTTGGAACAGCTGGCACTTGGGTTGGCGGCATCGCAGTCGCTCAACTTGACAGCAGGTCAAACTTTCAACTACGGCAACCGCAAAAATCGGGTTCCTGATGTCACGATCGTTGCGGGCGCTCGTTTGGCCGTCAATCTCACCGGTACCATCAACTACATGACACCACAGGATCCGGTCGCCAATAAACCGCATTTTAATGTTTACACCGGCGGCGGTTGCGACCAGGGCAAGGTGATTACCGTCAAGGCAGGCGGCGTGTTGCAGATCGGCGATCCCGGAAGTTCAAAAACCGGACTTTTCCATGCACTGGAAGGCGCTGTCATCCATGTTCAGAGCGGTGGAACGCTTCGGATATCCAATGCCTCCGGCTTGAAGATTTATCAGGGCGCTACCTTGATACTTGACCCGGAAGCAATTGTACAACTGGACGCCAACGCTTCAAATATCCGTATTGAAGGCGATCTGGTCGTAAATGGCGACATCCGATTTTTGGGACTGGGCTTTTTTGATTTTGCAGAAGGGAATGAACTCGTGTTTGGCCCGGGTTACCATACATTCAATTTGAAAGGCTCGGGAAAAGACAAACGTTTTGTTCGTTTGAGCGCGCCGGTGATGATCAATAACGCCCACCGGCTTAACTGGGGGCATGGGCTGGTAGAAGTTGCACAAGCCGCATCGCCTTTTTATCTGGTGGGCGGCGCCGGACTGGTTTTTACCAGCATGACCTTGCAGGGCGCCGGGGGTGCAACCGTAATTGACGCTGCTTTTGCCGGACCAATCACCCTGGAAAGTTGCAAAGTCGAATTCCTGAATGATGCCATTATCGGCGATGTTGTTGCCGATTGCCTGATCAGTGCGTGTGAGTTTTCCGACTATGAAAACACCCAGGTATTATGGTCTAATTCGCAGAATATCAGGATTTTGAATTCAGTATTTGACGGCGGTGGCGCAGAAAATGCACTTTGGTTTATCAACGTTGCACAAGCGTATCTGAAAGGAAGTACTTTTCAAGGGCACGGCGTAGCGCTGAACGACCCTTACGATGACAATGAACTGTATGCCGGCGGATCTGCCACGCATCTTTGGAATGTACCGGTATGCCTCGTAGAAGACTGCCATTTTAACGGCAATGCCATCGGCATCAAAGCCGAAGACGCTTCCATGCCAGCCAATATTTACATTTACAGAGGCAGTTCATTCATCAATAATGACGCAGCCGTATATGCCAACGGTGACCAAACCCGGGGAACGGTACTGAGTGATTGCGCCGTATTTGATGAAAACCGAAATGGGATACGCGGGCGTGATATTGCCCTGATGATTGATTCCTGGAACTCCAAGATTCATGCTTTCGATTTGGATCAACCCAATCGTTTTATCCGGCACAACGTCGGCACCGACAATCACGTGCGTATTTGTTACGAATTGAAGGGAGTAGGTGGTTCCAACCTGATGCGAAATAATTATTGGGGAATCCATACGGGTGGTGCGCCCGTGGCAGATCCGATTCCCCAGGATTTTATTTTCCTTCAAAATGCTTTCTGCGCGCCATTTGCACCACCTGTAAATCCCGTTTTTGCCCCATTTTCGTCAAAAGATCCAATTTGCGGGCCACGTGAACGTCCTGCCGGACAAGCGCCTGCTATCGGAACGGATTGCTCCATTAGCGTAGGCGGTACGCCGGCACGCCCGGTATTGTTGCACGATCAGTTTCATTTGGGTCTCTTTTTACTACGTTCCGACAGTTTTGAACAGGCCGTGAATGTTTTGCGCCCGGTAGCAAATCAATGGCAACCGGTCATGAACACCTTTTCCGACAATTGCCAACAATACATCAAGGTGGCCAAGGCTATTGTAGACGGAAGCGATGGACCGGGCCTTCCGAGGCTGGCACCTGAGCGAAACAAGGAAGTAACAATGGATAATCAATTGATTGTAGCTCCGAACCCCGCTGATGGTTATGCCCTGCTTCACTTGCCTGCAGAAAATTGCACCCTAAAAGTATGGAATGCTCAGGGACAACTTCAGGTTCAAACAGAAGGTACGGGAACGTATCGTTTGGAAACCTCGAACTGGGCGCCCGGTATTTTTTACATTGAAGTTATCACGCCTGCGAGCCTGCGTCAATGTGGAAAACTGATTATTCAACGATAGAAAAATCATTTGCATTCGTCCCCTCCCCCTTCAACGGCGCGGTAACCCCGCGCCGTTGCTTTTTAGCCAATACTGACAATCCGCCCCCTTTATTTTGACCGATCCGTAATTTCAGGAATAAATTGCAGCGTGCAAGCAACGAAAGATGCTTCTTTTCCGTAACCATGTCAGAGCCTTTACAACATCCTTTATATGCGCCTGATTTTTCCCCTGTTACTACTACTCCTCTCTTTTTCCGCCGCCGGCCAAATCTCGACTTTCGATTTCGACAATGAAGGCTGGACCTGCGATGGCGACCCGGAAAGCAACTCGGCTTACTGGTTTGTTTTTGGCGGCAACCCAGGCGGTTATATAAAAATGGTAGACGCCTCCACCGGCGGTACCTGGTATTTTGTGGCGCCGCCCAAGTTCCGCGGACCCAAATGCGATGCATACGGCAAGTTTATCCGCTACGACCAATGGGCCAGCAACACCTCCAACCCCAATACACGCCCGGATGTGGTACTCACCGGCGGCGGCCTCACCCTGGTGTTCGACCATCCCGTACAACCCGGAACCGGATGGACGCACTACGACCTCTTCCTGCGGGAAGACGCCGGCTGGCGACTCAACGACCCTGCCACCGGGCCCGTTCCCACCCAACAACAATTCAAATCCGTGCTGGCCAATATCACCAGTTTTCGTATTCGCGGCGAGTATCATCACTTCGCTGTGGATGAAGGCGCATTGGATAATGTCAGACTGGAAAGCAATTTTTCTTTCGATCTGGATGCCGACAACAGTTCAGGCCCAGTCAATGGCGATTACCGGGCCGACACGTCCTGTTTTGCTTTCACCCCTGTCATAGGCGACGACCCGCTGCTCACTTCTGAAGGACCGATTGATTCGGTAGCAGTCACACTGCTCAATCCGAATGCTTTTGAAGAACTGACCCTGATCGGGCTGACGCCCAACCTGACCATCATACAATATGACGCCACGCACTTAACGCTGGTCAATCAGGGCAACGCCGGGCCCGCCGATTTTTTACAGGCCATACGCCTGCTGGAATACCTGGATCATTCGGCGCACCCCTTGCAGGGGCAGCGGCAGGTAGAATTTCGCGTGTATGCCGGGTGCGGCGAAGCAGGCCGACAACGTGCCTATTTGCCTATCTATACCCCGCCCAAGGCTGGCCTGGCAGGCGACACGACGGTTTGCACCAACACTACACCGTTTAACTTATTCAATTTGCTGCGCGGATCGCCCGATCCGGGCGGGTTCTGGCAACCTGCGCCGTCTATCGCCCCGGGGTTTTTCGACCCGGCCAGAGACAGCGCAGGCAGCTATGCCTACATCATACCGCCGGCTGGAGAATGCCTCGGCGATACGGCATACGTAGCGGTAACGCTCGAAACCCCGCCCGTGCTCCGACCGGATACCACGCTCTGTTTTGATGCTACCCTCCGAATCCTGCGGCCACCCGCCCTGCGCGACTGGGAATGGAGCGACGGCACCCGGCTGGCCTACCTCGACGTGTCGGAGCCGGGTGTTTATTCACTGGTCGGAGAAACAGAATTTTGTCAATTTGAAGACAGTGTGACGGTTTCCTTTTTGAATTGCAAAGTGTGTGATCTCTACGTCCCCAATGTTTTTTCGCCCGACGACGATGGCCAGAACGACCATTGGCAGGCATTTCTGCCCTGTCGCTGGTTGCGATTCAGGCTGGAAGTCTACGATCGTTGGGGAAGCCTTGTTTTCCGGGCCGACGATCCGGAGCAACGCTGGGACGGTTTTGTGCGCGGGCAGGAAGCGCATGCCGGGGTGTATGTCTGGCTGCTTGAATGGGACGCCGAATATTATGGAGAAATCGGCACCTGGCGTGCCGAGGGCGACGTGACCGTCGTTCGGTAAGGAACGATCAAAAAAAAGGTCACGAATTCAGGCTAAAGATTTCGTTTTCCAATTGACTGTTTTTTGAGGCGAACAATGAATTATTTAACAAAAAAAATGGACAATTGGAGGACGATAGGTTAGGCTGAAACGTGAGGTTATTTTTTGATTGTTCCTAACTATTTCTTTTTCACTGCAATGAAATTAACGCCGGTAAGCGCCATGAGCGCTTTGCGTTTCTCCTCGATTTCGGCAGGTTTGAGGTAGTAAAACCGAACGCCAACCATATAAGCGTTTCCTTTTGGCACATAATATTCGTCGTAACCCTCTTCTTTGAGCATGGTGCGCAACTTGTCTACATTCCCTTTGTCCGACAAGGTGGCGATGATGAGGATGCATTCGCGACCATTACGCATGGCATTTACTTTGGCGCGGGCGGCTTCTTCACGTGCTTCCAATGATTCGGCGGCCGCTTTATCGGGGTCTTCGCTGGCATTGGTTGCTTCTATGGGTGTTTCCGTTGCCGGCGGCGTGTCCTCAGTTCCGGGGCTGCCGGAATCGCCGGGCGACGGTTCTGTTTGAACGGTTTGTGGCGTCTGGGGTTCGTCGGCCGCTTTTTTTCTGTATTGCCAGTACCAGATACCGGCAGTCAGGGCCGCCAGCAGGAGGAAAATACCTAAAGCGGTTCCTACTTTCGACTCGCCCCCTTCCCGTTCCGGCGCGAAGGTAGGCTCCGGCATCGGGGGTGGGGAGGCCAGGGGCGTGTCGGCTGCCGAAGTGGAGGCGCCTGAACCGGCAACAGGATGGGGGTCGGCGGTTTTTTCTATCTCTCTCGAACGGGCAATCGGAGAAAATTGCAAAGGAGGCAGGCCATACGAGGATGCGTTAAAATTGGTAGCATCGGGCAGGAACTGGATTTTTTGCACGTAATTTTTATATAACCTTCCAACGCCGGGCAAAGTGACAATTTCCCGCTGATCCAGCAATTCGCGCATTTTTTCTACAAATTCCTCTACCGCACGCTGGGCATCTTCGGTGGAAATGCGGTGGGTGTCGGCGATGTCGGCAGTCAATAAGCCGTCATCCACCGTCAGGTTTTCGCTAAATGCGAGCGCTTTGGCCGGCGGGTTCACCGTGCCGCCCACATAGTCGGTTGATGCGGGTGTACGCGTTGCGGTAAACCCTCCAAAACCGGGGATTACAAGCGCATCGTGAAGAAACAACAGTTTTTCGATGTGGGCTGGGATATCAATCTGCATGGTATGAATCGGCTTGAAGGTTTTCAAATTGGTTGAAAGTGTAAGAATGATGTGGGTGCATAAGGGGGGATTAAACAAACACGTGCAAAATTACGTCCCCCAAATGTACTATCGCAGTGAAAATATCAACATTCATTTTTTTTGATTTTCAGCCTTTCCCCCTCGTTTCTCTCATTTATGGTCTGGTTGTGCAAAAAACCCTGGGTCGGGTTTTGTGTAAAAATGACAATAAGCCCTACATTTGGGCGCGAAAACATCGGACTTCTATGGACACTATCGGTGAAGTTAGCGCATTTTTCAAATCAGCCTTCTCTGTTGATAACGTGATTTTTGGCTTTGACGGGGGCGATTTGAAAGTATTGCTCATTCAACGCGGTCAGGCGCCTTTTAAAGACAAATGGGCGCTTCCGGGCGACCTGGTCTATCCAAACGAGGATTTGGACACGGCTGCCGAACGGGTGCTCGAACAACTTACCGGGCTGCGCGGGGTATATCTCGAACAGGTAAAAACATTTGGCGCCGTTAACCGCCACCCCCTGGGGCGTGTTATTACAATCGCCTACATTTCGTTGATTAAAATCAGCAACTACACCGTTACGCCGGCATCTTTTGCCCAATCTGCCCAATGGCACCGGGTAGATGAAGTGGGCGAACTGGCATTCGATCACAACGAAATCCTGGAAAGTTGTCTGCGCCGCCTTAAACGAAAAGTCCGCACCGCTCCCATCGGCTTTGAATTGTTGCCGCCTAAATTTACCCTCACCGAACTGCAACAACTTTACGATTCGGTGTTACAACTGCCCAAACGCCTCGACAAACGAAATTTCAGAAAAAAAATCCTTTCCATGAACCTGCTGGTTGAATGCCCGGAAATGCAGGAAGGCGTGGCGCACCGCCCGGCAAAACTGTATAAATTCGACCGGGCGAAATACGTGCAGTTCGTGAATGAGGGATTTGTTTTTGATATTTGACCGCCACTTTCATACCATGCTCAAAATTGACCATATCGGAATTGCTGTGCGCGACATGGCAGCCGGCAATGAACTTTTTCGCCAACTTCTAGGCGAAGCCCACTATAAAGTTGAAACCGTGGAAAGCGAGCGCGTAACCACCTCGTTTTTTCATATCGGCGACAGCAAAATAGAATTGCTCGAAGCCGACGACCCCGAAAGCCCGATTGCAAAATTCATCGAAAAACGCGGCGAAGGCATCCACCATATCGCATTTGAGGTGGCCGATATCTATGCCGAAATCGCCCGCCTCGAAGCCGAAGGCTTTACCCCCCTCAACCGTGAACCCAAACGCGGCGCCGACAACAAGCTCGTCGCTTTTTTCCACCCCAAATCCACCAATGGGGTGCTGGTTGAATTGTGCCAGAGCATTTGAGGCGGGAGTAAAAACCTGAAAGGTTGGGAGACGACAGTTTACCGGTTATCTCCCAACCTTCCCAATTAATTTCCCTTGTAAAAACTTAGCCAGCGGTTTCGAGTCAAAAAAGTAGGCAGATTTTGGTCAGACAAGCCGCTTTTTTGAGTTCGATGCAGCGCATCGGATGAAAAAAAACGGCGAAGGCTGAGCAAAATCCGGCCTTTTTTGACAGAAATGGGAGCGGCTAAGTTTTTACTTTCCCTTAAAAACAGGCTTGCGTTTTTCAAGAAACGCCGCAACGCCTTCCCGGTAATCGTGGGTTTGGCCGGCCTGTGTTTGCAAGCGATCTTCTACTGTAGCCTGGGTGGCAAAGTCGTTGGTAAAAGTCTGGTTCAATGCCTGTTTGGTCAAAGCCAGTCCGCGAGTGGGCATTTGCGCGAGGGTTTCGGCCAGTTTCAGGCTATCGGCAGCAAATGTTTCGTCGGGAAATGTTTTCCAGATCATGCCCATAGCAGCGGCATCTGCAGCGGATATTTTATCCGACAACATCATCAGCGCCGTTGCGCGTTGAAAGCCCACAAGGCGCGGCAAAGTCCAGGTGCCGCCGGAATCCGGAATCAGACCGATTTTGGAAAAAGCCTGGGTAAACGACGCTGATACGGTCGCCACCACAATGTCGCAAGCCAGTGCAATATTGGCGCCTGCGCCGGCTGCCACACCGTTAACAGCCGCCACCACCGGTTTTTCTAAATTTCTGATTTTCAACACCATCGGGTTGTATCCCGTTGAAATAATTTCGGCCAGCGAGGGCCCGCCGGGGTCGGTTACTTCTTGCAAATCCTCTCCGGCGCAGAAGGCTTTTCCGTTGCCGCTGATATAAACAGCGCGAATTTCCGGGTCTTTTTCACAGGTATCAAGGGCAGATAATATTTCCATGCGCATGGCATGGTGCATGGAGTTGAATACCTGCGGACGGTTGAAAATGATGCGGGCTACGGCATTTTGCCGACTGAATTCGATAAATTCCATGAGCATTCAGGCTTGGGTTTTAAAACGAGAAGCCACCACGAGTTCTTTCGAACCGGGCGTGTAGGTATAAAATCCTTCGCCGCTTTTGGCGCCGAGTTTCCCGGCGGTTACCATGTTGACCAACAAGGGGCAAGGCGCGTATTTGGGCTGCCCAAAACCATCGTGAAGCACCCGCAGGATGGAAAGACAAACATCCAGTCCGATAAAATCGGCGAGCTGAAGCGGCCCCATCGGATGCGCCATACCGAGTTTCATCACCGTGTCAATTTCCTCCACGCCACTCACGCCTTCAAAAAGTGTGTAAATGGCTTCGTTGATCATGGGCATCAGAATGCGGTTGGCCACAAAGCCCGGGTAATCGTTGACCTCTACGGGCACTTTGCCAAGCTGCCCGGATAAATCCATGATCTTCCGGCAAACTTCATCGCTGGTGGCGTAGCCGCGTATGACCTCCACCAGCTTCATGACCGGTACGGGATTCATAAAGTGCATCCCGATCACCTGCTGCGGCCGCCCGGTGGCCGCAGCAATTTGGGTAATGCTGATACTCGATGTGTTGCTGGCGAGTATGGCCTGCGGCGGCGCATGCTGGTCAATATCGGTAAAAATTTTGAGTTTGAGCGCTACGTTTTCAGTGGCAGCCTCCACCACCAGATCGGCGGAAGAGACCCCTTCGCGCAGGTCGGTCATCGGGTGAATGCGGCGCAAAGTGGCCGCCTTGTCTTCTTCGCTGAGAGCGCCTTTGGCAACCTGACGGTCGAGGTTCTTTCCAATGGTGGCCAGGCCCTTGTCGAGGGCGGCCGACGATACATCCACCAGGGTGACCTGGTATCCGTTTTGGGCAAATACATGGGCGATTCCGTTGCCCATGGTGCCGCTTCCTATTACGGTAATGTTGTGCATACAGGTGTGGGTAGTATTAGGTAGTTGATGAGGGTTGATGGGGGTTGATTATTTCCCTAATTTTTGTCGCCATTCTTCGATAGCGGCTTCTATCGCTTCCTTCCGGTTTTCGGGGTCGGGGTGGGTGCTCTGAAATTCCGGGGTGCGATTTGGGCCGGCGGCTTGTTTGAGAATTTCCATGACGCCGATCAGATTGCGGGGGTCATAGCCGGCTTCCATCATAAAGCGGACGCCGAGGTTATCGCTTTGCAACTCCTGATCACGTCCGTATTTCATTTGCAGCATATTGGCCACCGCCTGTGCGATGTACCCGGAATTGGGATTGGAGGGGTCGTAGGTTGCCATGGTCACCGCCCCCGTAATGCCCTGGGCGAGTTCCATTTGCGCCAGTCTTTCAGCGCTGTGCCGGGCTACAACGTGACCGACTTCATGCCCCAGCACACCCGCCAGCATATCTTCACTCAATGTACGCCCGTCTTCCGTGAGACGAAAAAGCAAGCCTTCGGTGATAAAAATTTGTCCCCCCGGCAAGGCAAAGGCATTGATGGTTTGCTGGTCGCCAAGCAGGTGAAAATCGTAGCGATACGGGGTGCTTTTGGCCACCGAATTTTGTACGATTTTTTGTCCAACCTGTTTCACGATTGCTGTGGCTTGTTGGTTGCCGCTCAAACCGCCCATTTCCTGGGCCATTTGCGGCGCACTTTGCAAGCCCATGGCGATTTCCTGTTCAGGGGTCATGGATATATGCTGTGTTTCACCGGTAATTTCATTGAGGGAACTTTGACCGTAATATTTACACAAGGCAAAACCCGCCATGACGACGGCAACAATAAGGGTGGGGGGGATACGTAATCCGCCGCTTTGTCTTTGTCCGAACATAGTTGAATGTTTTGTTTTGTAAGTCCGCTTTTTTGCAAACCGGTAATTTCCAATGGCGAAAGTCGTTTGGCTTTTTGAAAATGCAAAACTTTCCAAACTTTTGAACTTTACCCCCATCCGGCAGTTCACATGTTCTAACTTTGCCAAAATTTTTAAAACCCCCAAAAAGCGCGCCCTAACCTATATTTTCCGACTCTTTTTCCATGGATTTACTCAAACAACTTTTTTCCGAGAAAGCACAAGTCCTCGCCAAAGAGGTAAAAGAACTGCTTGCCGCCCACGGTAATGTAAAAATTGACGACGTAGCGCTCGAACAGGCCTACGGGGGCATGCGCGATATCACCAGCATGATCTGGGAACCTTCTCTGCTCGATCCTGAAGAAGGCATCCGTTTTCGTGGATACTCCATACCCGAACTGCGCGAAAAACTCCCCCGCGCCAAAAACGGCAAGGAGCCTCTTCCCGAAGGTTTGTTCTGGCTCATGCTCGTCGGAGAAATCCCCAATGCAGAACAGGTAAAGTGGCTCACTGAAAACTGGGTGCGCCGCGCCAATGTACCCGAACATGTTTTCCGCGCCATTGACGCCCTGCCTATTGACGCCCACCCCATGACCCAACTTTCGGTGGGCGTGATGGCCATGCAAAATACCAGTGTATTTGCCCAGCGCTATACCATGGGCATGACCCGATCGGAATACTGGGATGCCACCTACGAAGACACGATGAATCTCGTGGCCCGCCTGCCGCGCGTCGCCGCCTATATTTTCCGCCGGGTTTATTTCAACGGCGAACACGTGTTGCCCGATATTTCGCTCGATTGGGGCGCCAATTTTGCCCACATGCTGGGCTATGACGACGAGGGCTTTAAAGAATACATGCGCCTCTTTCTCACCATTCATGCCGACCATGAAGGGGGCAATGCATCGGCGCATACCACCCATCTCGTTGGCTCTACGCTGAGTGACCCCTACCTCTCCTTCTCGGCTGCCATGAATGCCCTGGCCGGCCCCCTGCACGGCCTGGCCAATCAGGAGGTGATTCGCTGGATTCAAAAAATGGTGGATACCCTGGGCACCAACAAACCCAGTCGCGAACAAATCTCGGAATACGTAAAAAGTACCCTCGCCAGCGGCCGCGTTATTCCCGGATACGGCCACGCCGTACTCCGCAAACCCGATCCGCGCTACATGGCGCAAAAACAATTCTGTGAAGACAATATCCCCGACGATGATCTGGTAAAAGTAGTCTGGAAAATCTTCGACGTGGTGCCGCCTATCCTCACCAGCCTGGGCAAGGTGAAAAACCCCTGGCCCAACGTGGATGCCCACTCCGGCGCCGTGCTGATTCACTATGGCCTCACGCAGTATAATTTTTACACCGTCATCTTCGGCGTCAGCCGCGCCCTCGGTGTCCTGGCAGCACAGTGCTGGGCGCGCGCACTCAACCTCCCGCTCGAACGCCCCAAATCGGTGACCACCGCATGGGTGAAAGAATACCTGGCGAAAGAAGGGTTGTTGAAAGCCGAAGATTAAACGTGCCTCATGTGCACCGTTACCTACTATCCGGGTCCCGCCGGTTTTGTGCTGACGCATAACCGGGATGAGTCGCCCGCCCGTTCTCCGCAAAAAATTGCGCGGGCACGTACCCCCGGCGGACAAACGTTGTTGTTCCCGCGCGATACCGGCGCCGGCGGAACCTGGATAGCAGCCGCGCGCGACGGGCGCGTAGCCTGTCTGCTCAACGGCGCATTTGTGCGGCATGCCCATCGCCCGCCCTATCGCCGAAGCCGCGGATTGTTGCTGCTCGATTTTTTTGACTGGGCGCTTGCCGACGATTTTTTTAGGCAATACGAACTGGCGGGAATCGAGCCATTCACCCTGCTGTTCTTTCATAACAATCGCGCCGTCGAATTCCGATGGGATGAACAACAGCGTCATGTGAAAGAACTGGCCGCAGAGCAACCTCATTTCTGGTGCTCATCCACCTTGTACCCGCCCGACATACAACCGCGCCGCGAAGCGGTTTTTCGGGAATGGCTGGCAGTTTATCCAAATTATAATCGGCTTAGCCCCGGGCGACTCATACGCCTTCACCAAACCGGCAGTGTGGGCGACCCGGAAAATGATTTTGTGATGGAAAGAGCAGGCAAAGTGCGTACCGTGAGCATCACGCAGTTGACGCTTGATGAAAAAAAAGCACGCATGCGCTATTTCGACCTGTTGCGGGAAACAGAAAGTGAACGGCAACTGCGTCAAAACAAACGGTAGCTTTTGCTTGTGAACAGGTAGTGAAGCTCCGCGCTTATTATCTACCGGAAGTTAAATATTTGCAAACTTCCCAAAGAAAATTTTGGTTACGTGTATTTATCGCTCTATTTTGCAGGCAGTTTCAACAACAAATTATTTTCCCAACCTACTTTTTATCGCGCCAATTCCTTTACACAACACTTTGAATGTATCAGAAACGGCGGCAACTTTAATCACTGCGCATGAAAAAACTCCTACTTGTCTTTTCCCTTGTACTCACCGCCTTCCTCATTCAGGCTCAAAATGCACCCCGCCCCGAATTATCGGTCTTTCCCAATCCCGCTGAAGACTATATCATGGTGCAAGACAACAGCGATGCTGTCGGACAGGTGATTGTGTTCAATTTTTTGGGTAAAAAAGTGAAAACCTTCGAGGCTGCCAAAGGCGAGCATTACTACGTCGGAGATTTGCCCAAAGGCGTGTATTTTGTCCAACTTTTCGGTCGCAACAAATTAGTACTGAAAACGCAAAAAATTGAGAAACGCTGAAGCGTTGCTCGTGTAAATACGCTTTACATGCCCTTAACGGCGGCGTTTGGTTCCCCCAGACGCCGCCGTTATTTTTAATCGCACGGTAACATTTTCCGAAAAAATCTGTTATGGTGCGGTATTTGTTGATTAGGGTGTGTCTGAAAAATGCCGGCGAGACAGACAAGAGCAGGTTTTGGGTGCTGGGCAAAGGTGCTTTTGAGGGGAATATCGGGCCATATTGCCCGAAAAAGACCTGAAGAACAGGTTCCAAAAGATGCCTTTTCAGTCCGGCAAGTATTTTTCAGACACAC
>JANRLZ010000569.1:0-3453 GCA_033762055.1 Saprospiraceae bacterium | reverse complement strand
AATATTGGCGACAATACAGAAATTGATTTTGGATAAAAACTCACTCAACCATGCCCAAAACAGTCCTTTTTCTCCTTCTTGTCGGTTTGCTGGTTTTCCAGAGTTCCTGTGCTTTTTACCAGCGTTATGGCATGTCAAAATCGCGCCTGCAAAAAATCAACACCGCCGGTCTGTCGGTTTATCTGATTGATGCCGCACATCCCCTCACCCGTGGCTGGTACCTGAGCGAGCCGCAATTTGACGCTGATCTGGTAAGGGGATATGTCAGAAAAATGGAAGAAAAAGAAACGCTGGAGGTTTCCATGCTGCGCAACCAGTACGATGCCCAGCACAGCCGCAACGATGTGCTGATTTTTTTAAAGCCGCAATTTGCGGATAAAATGCCCGACAGCACCCTCATGAATATCCCGCACAGCCAACTGGAGCGGGTGGAGGTTTGCGAAATGAACCACGTCAGAACCATCGGCGTACCACTCATTGGTTGTACCGGACTGGCGTTATTGGCGTATCTGGTGTCGGATTGGTAGGGTGTTTTTACCAGGTTCCATCCTGCGTCCAAAAAGGCGGCAATTGCTCATCTGCCCTGCGCCGGGCTTCTTCCTCGGCTTCGGTGATTCGTTGGGTCTTTGTTTTTTCAAAGGCATCTACCGGCAGAAACCAGGTTTTTTCCTCCCGCTCCTCCAAACTCAAATGGCTTTCCGTATCCCGGGCCTCCTCTTCCTCCAATTCGCCTTTAAATAAAAAAGCGGCAAAAATGCCGGCCAGACTGCCAATAAGGTGGCTCTCCCAGGAAACTCCTTCCTGATCGGGCAAAACGCCCAGAAACATCCCGCTGTACAGCAGCATTACAATACCCGATAAAATGATGGAGCGCAGGCTGCGCCGGAAAATGCCGTTCCAGAAAATAAACGAAACAAGCCCGTACACCACCCCGCTCGCCCCGATATGCGATACCGGCCGGGCAAACAACCAAACCGCTGCACCGGTCAGAAAATAAATGAGCCAGAAAGCCCGCATCGCCACTTTACGGTAAAAATAAAGGCTCATAAACGCCAGTACAAACAACGGAACTGTATTTGAAATCAAATGCCGCCAACTTCCATGCACCAGCGGACCGGTAACAATGCCTCGCAAGCCCCAGGCCCGGCGCGACATTACGCCGTATGCGCCCGGGTCAAAATTGTCCAGTACCTGCCAGAAATGCACCCCCCAAATCAGCGCAACAGCAGCCAGGGGAAAGCGCAAACTCTCCACCAGGTGCTGTCGGGTGATTTCCCAACTGTCTGTTTCACTGTCAATAATGGCGTTCACGGCGCGGTAAACTTGGATGAAATGATAAAGAAACTCCCAGTCCGAACGCCGGCATGCCGGGTGCAGCATCAAGGGCGGGGCGCAGGCGCAGGCTTAGATTGTCGTCAACGTCAAAACGGGTAAGATGGGCATCCACAAAAGCATCCGTAACGGTGAGCAGATAGGTGACCCCCAACGCGATGTACCATTTTTCGGTATACCCCCGAAACTGATCGCGGTAACTTTTTGTCAGTGTAGCATCCAGCGTATTGTACGGCGCCTCGGTCGGATTGGTATTGGGATCGCCATCAACCAGCAACTTGTACGAATCGCGCAGTTCGCGGTAAGTACCCTGGGTTTTAAAGGTAAAGTACCCTACCCCGCCCAGCGCGCCCCATACCACCGGTATTTTCCACCATTTTTTGTTGTAAGCTTGTCCGGCACCGGGCAATGCCATGGACAGGAATGCGGCCGTGCGCGGGTGTGGGTAGTTTTTGGAAAACACCCGGTGTGCCCAGCCTTTTTTCTTCTTGCCCGGCGACGCAGCAGAATCAGCCATTGCTGTCAGTAACGTGTCGCGGGAAGGAATGACACGCACAGAATCAGGCGTTTGCGCCATCATCGGTATGGACAACCAGCCTGCGAAGGCCCAAAGGCAAAATATCTTTTTTACCATAGACGAACCGACAGGTAACAGCATTCTCATTTGATTGTTTTGTCCATAAAAAACGGGCCGCCGATTACCAGAAATAATGGTCAAAACGGCGGCCCGAGTTCGCATTTATTTATTGCTGCACATCGTTCAGATTGCGCAAAATCACTTGTTTCCCGTTAAAGTCCGAAACAATCGCGGTAATTGTCACCGGTGTAGTCGGGTACAAAGTAGCGGCAAAAGCGCTGCTGCTTTGGGTAAACATCGGGATGGCGCCCGTGGCGTCCGTAAGCGTTTTATTGCCGCTGTAACTGGTGGTGGCGCCGGAAATGGTCACCGCCGAAATTTTCACCAGCGTACTTTCCCAGGCATCAAAATTGGCGTTGATCTCGGCAATCGTCGCATTGCGCGGAGTCACGGAATTACCTGAGCCAAGGCGCATGGCATTGGCAGGCGGCACATTATTGACCTGCAAGAGTTTGTTGAATTCGCTCAACTCCTGTCCCGACACCTCCACTTCAATTTCGTCGCCCAGGTTATAACAATGATTTTCGGTAAAACGAACCACGATCCCGCCCGAGCCATCCTGTAAATACAGGTTACGGGCGTTGAGGTTGTTGTTGATACGGTCGGAAATGACGATGCCCTTTATTTTTTTGCTGCCCGAAACCGTGGTGGTTGTACCGGTGAACTGGCTGCGGATTTCACTGATATTGGTCAGGGTTCCGTTAATGGCGGCATCGCAACGGGCGCCGGTCATGTTGATGTCGTTCAGATCGCGTACATACAGCTGAAAATCCCAGGGTTCAACATTGGAGTTGGTACTGTATATACCCAGCACACCCACCACCGATCCCTGACCGGTTGGCGTCGTCTGGATGGCGAAATCGGAGAAGGCACTGCTGCGCAGGTACACTTCCGAGCCATCAGCGCATTGCTCCAGGGTGCGATTGATGTCGGTTTTTGTCACGGCATCGGCGTAAACAACGCCCATATCGCAGCGCGAAAACTGAACCCCTTCCAGTTTGATCAGGCTACCCACATCGTCAATGCTCAAATCCGAAACATTCACCGGTCGAGGCGCCGGCGGCGCTCCTAAAAAGCCTTTCACGATGTGGTTGATCTCCTGGTTTTCGATCAATCCGATGCTTTCCTGCTGGCCGTTTTCTTCGTAATAACCACCAACCAATTGCACAAGGCCGTTGTAATCGGTCAGCATCAATCCCTTGCAACGGATGTAAATTTTGCGGCCAATCGGATAACGATTGTATAAAAAGCCGTTGCTGAAACTGATTTCAATGCCGGCAGTCGAGTCCTGAATGACCAGCGCTTTGTAATAGTTACCCGAACGATCATCCATGACGACCGTACCGCCAATGACGTAGTCTTCGGTAATTTCACGGAAACGACCGGTAAAATTGGTATGCAGTTTTTTCAGATCGCGGATGGAAATATTGGTCGGAATATCCTGACCGTCACCGCCAACCGGCGGTTCGTCGAATTCGGTTTTT
>JANRLZ010000568.1:0-3662 GCA_033762055.1 Saprospiraceae bacterium | reverse complement strand
CCAGCTGGCCGTGAACGATGGAGGGGCCAAAATCGTCGAAAGAAGAATTACAGGGCAGGAGTTCGATCTGGTAAATGCCCTTGTTTTTGGTGAGCAGTTCCTCCTCCATGTCGCAGGCTTTGGCAAGGAATTGTCCGCGTGCGTCGTCGGGCATTTCTTTTTCATATTGTTTGAGCCACAGGCGCGCCACGTCGCATTTTCCATTGGCTTGCAGCATCATGCCGTAATACAGTTTGTGGACGGGTTTGGCATTGGGCAGACGGACGATTTGGCCGTACCAGTATTCGGCATTTTCGGTATCGTTTATTTTTCGGTAACACTCGGCCAGTCCGATTTTGGCTTCGGGCAGGTCTTCGCGCTGGAGCACCTGTTGAAACTCCACGATCGCCGTCATGTAATCCAGGTCCAGCATGGCCTCGTTGGCGCGTTTGAGTCGGGCCGACTGCGCGGAGAGGAAAATGGGGAGGAAGAGGAAGGAGAAGAGGAGCTTGAATTTCATAGCCATCATGGTGTTTGAGACAAATGCTTAAAAATACCGCGGCGATGCCACCTGTTTTACTTTTATATCAAATTCATAACCAAGCATCAGTTCGAACGAATTGCTGCCGGCATGGCGCAAGGCGCTGAGCGTAAGGTCGTAGGCAGCGCCGAAACGCATGCCGTTTCTTAACGACCAGGCCAGCCAAAGATTGGCCGAGTCGTGCGAAGATTGTCCGGACAAAGCCGTGCGGTAGGAAATACCTGCCCAGAACATTTGCCGAAACAACAAAGAAGCGCCGATGTTGGCTGAAAGCGGCGCACCGATGTCGAGACTTTCCGTGTCGCTGAACAAGCCGGCGTTTTGCAGCAGCAAACTGGGGCGGAAGATCAACTGGTCGCCCGAAAGCGGCAGGGCGGCGCCGGTAGAGAGGTATAAATGGCGGTAGTTTTTGGCAAAAATGCCCTCGCCGTCGCGCAAATTGTGCTGGAAAAAACGCGGACAGGATAGTCCGACATAAAATCGTTCGCTGTAGAGGTACAGTCCTGCGCCGAAATTGGGCAGCCAGCGGGAAAGGTTTTGCTGAAAAGAAGGGTCGTCGCTGTGTTCGACGGTGATTTGCGCCAGACGGTTGCGCCAGTTGCCCACGCCGGCCTGCAATCCCATTGAAAGTTTGAATTTTTTTTGCGCCCCCACCTGCATGCGGTAAGCATAGGAAACCGCCATGTCGGTTTTCCCGCCGGCGCCGGCCTGGTCGTTGACGAGGGCAAAGCCCAGTCCCACACGTTCGTTTTTGAGCGGGGTGTGGGCCGTCAGGGTTTGTGTCACCGGCGCGCCATCGAACCCCAGCCATTGATGGCGATGAGCGAGTTGAAGTGCCAGGTGTTCGTTGCTCCCTGCGTAAGCCGGGTTGAAAATCAGGGCGTTAAAATGATAATTGCTGAAAATCGGGTCTTGCTGTGCCTTTGCTGTGGCGATTGACAGCAAGAATGATATAAACAAAAGGAAGTAAATTCTGCGCATGGTGTAATCGGTTGCGTAGCTGCGTAAGCGCTTTTTTCGGGATGGACGGGATTGCGCCGAACAAGTTACGGGCAAAATTTGGGCCACCTGTATCTGGTGTGTAATTTTTTGCAAAGTTTGTAAAAACTTAGCCGCTCCCATTTCGGTCAAAAAAGGTCAGGTTTTGCCCAGTCTTCGCCGTTTTTTTCGTCCGATGCGCTGCATCGAACTCAAAAAAGCGGCTTGTCTGACCAAAATCTGCCTACTTTTTTGACTCGAAACCGCTGGCCAAGTTTTTACAAAGTTCGGGAAATTCCAGGATGCCGGCGGCTAATTTCCGCCTTGGCCAAACCTAAATTTGTACGCTTTCGCTGGATCAGGAAAATCTATCCATGCTCGTACGCGGTGTTCTTGCTACTTTTGCGCCCGTTTTTCCAACGCTCTATTCAACGTGTCCACTTACATCTCCGAACTTCATCGCCGCCGCACCTTCGCCATCGTTGCACACCCCGACGCCGGTAAAACCACGCTGACCGAAAAACTGCTGCTCTTCGGCGGCGCGATACAGACGGCCGGCGCCGTAAAAAGCAACAAAATCAAAAAAAGTACGGTGTCCGACTTTATGGAAATCGAACGGCAGCGCGGTATCTCGGTGAGTACTTCGGTGATGGGTTTTGAATACCGCGACCTGCAAATCAATATCCTGGACACGCCCGGTCACGAAGATTTTGCTGAAGACACCTATCGCACGCTGACAGCGGTAGACTCGGCGATTGTCGTCGTGGACGTCGCCAACGGGGTGGAAAAACAAACCGAAAAACTGACCAAGGTGTGCCGGATGCGGGCTACGCCGATTATTTTCTTCGTCAACAAACTCGACCGTGAAGGCAAAGACGGCTTTGACCTGCTCGATGAAATCGAGCAAAAACTGGATGTCAAACTTTGTCCGCTCTCCTGGCCGATCGGGATGGGACAACGTTTCAAGGGCGTGTACAACCTGTACGAGAAAAAACTGGTGTTGTTCAATCCGCACGGCAAGCAGGAAGACGAGGATATCATCGTTTTTGAAGACCTGGCGCATCCCGATCTGGAAAAACACATCGGCGAAAGCGCCGCCCGCGAACTGCGCAGCGAAGTGGAAGTACTCGAAACTGTTTACCCGGCTTTTAACAAGTCCGACTACCTGGCGGGTAAGGTTTGTCCCATATTTTTCGGCTCGGCGGTCAATAATTTTGGCGTAAAAGAATTGCTCGACTGTTTTGTGGAAATCGCGCCTACCCCTTTGCCGCGACATACCGAAGAGCGTGAGGTAAAACCCGAAGAGGAAAAGATGAGCGGATTTGTGTTCAAGATATTTGCCAACATGGATCCGAAACACCGCGACCGGATTGCCTTTTTGCGGATTTGTTCGGGGAAATTCGAGCGAAACAAAAACTACCGCCATATCCGGCTGGAACGGGAGTTCAAATTCCCGAACCCCACCATGTTTATGGCTTCCAAAAAGACCCTGCTGGAAGAGGCTTATCCCGGCGATGTCGTGGGCCTCTACGATTCCGGTAATTTCAAAATCGGCGACACGCTGACAGAGGGTGAAATCCTGCATTTCAAAGGCATTCCGTCGTTTTCACCCGAACAATTCCGCTACGTGGAAAATGCCGACCCGCTCAAAGCCAAACAATTCGCCAAGGGGCTGGATCAATTGATGGACGAAGGGGTGGCCCAGATGTTTACCCGCAAAAGCGACGGCCGTCGCATCATTGGTACGGTAGGGCAACTGCAATTCGAGGTCATACAGCACCGCCTCGAAAGCGAGTACAATGCCAAATGTCGCTACGAACCCGTCAATCTCTACAAGGCCTGTTGGGTTCATTCTGACGACCCGAAAGCCATGGCCGAGTTTCTGGACCGCCGCAAACGCGATATTGCGACCGACAGCGACGGGGAAATCGTTTTCCTCGCCGAAACCGCCTGGATCCTGCAAACCGCCCAGGAGAATTTCCCTAAAATCAGGTTCTCGTTCACCAGCGAAGGATGATTTGATTGATTCGATTTTTCGATTGATTCGATTGTTTCGATTGGAAATTGTAAGGAAGAGGAGTTCATTTGTCATCTTGTAACCCCCGACTAAAGTGCAGGGCTTACAAGATAATAGATGAATAATTCCTCCGCTCCAATCGAATCA
>JANRLZ010000567.1:0-6709 GCA_033762055.1 Saprospiraceae bacterium | reverse complement strand
GCGCACCATTTTCGGGGAAAACCGAGCTACAATATCTACCAGCGATTGTTGTGCGGCCATCACGGTATGGATGTCCTTATATGCCATCGGCGCTTCATCAAGCCCGCCGCCGATCAGCGTAACGCCCATATCCTGCAACAGCGCGCGCAATTCGTTTTTATCCACATTTTTAATGGCCTGGGTGCGGCTCATTTGCCTTCCTGCACCGTGCGAAGCAGAAAGGAGGCTTGCCGGGGCGCCTTTCCCTCGTACCAGGAACCCCGGCGCCGTCATGGAGCCGGGAATAATTCCCATCACCCCTTCGGCAGCCGGCGTTGCACCTTTGCGGTGTACGATTACTTCTTCGCCCTCAAAAATTTCTTTCCAGGCAAAGTTGTGGTGGTTTTCCACGCGGGCCAATACAGCTGCGCCGATGGCTTTGGTCAGTTTCCGGTGAATCACTTCATGGCAGGCCGAAGCGTAATCGCCGGCCAGGTTCATGGCCAGCCAATATTCCGTACCTGCCTCGCTGTCGAGATCGAGATAGGCCAGGTTGGCGGCGTGTGCGGGCAGTTTGCAAAGATCTTTCGCCACACGGGTATAATAACCGGCGATGGTAGCACCCAGGCCGCGCGAACCGGAATGTGTGAGCAGCGCCAGGTAGCGCCCTTTTTGGATGCCTAACGGCGTGTCATCGGCAGCAAAATCAATGATACCCCATTCCACGAAGTGATTACCGCCACCTGATGACCCCAACTGACTAAACGCCTTGTCTTTTAACTCGCGCAGCAAGCGGTTCATTTCGAACTCCTTACGGTCAAGTACGGCATGGTAGGCGCGATCTTTCCCCTTGAACCCGTTTCCAGCGCCAAAGGCGGTCTGGGCGATCAATTCCCGTTTGTAAAAAGAGCGATTGTCAAAAAAATGCGCCTCCGGAATGTCGAAGACCGACAAGGCCATACGACAGCCAATATCAACGCCCACGCCGTACGGAATAATCGCGTTTCGTGTCGCCAATACCCCGCCGATCGGCAGTCCGTAGCCCTGGTGCGCGTCGGGCATGAGTGCACCAGCTACCGCAACAGGCAGTTGCATGGCCACATCCATCTGGTTCAGCGCGCCGGCTTCGATGTGTTCTTTCCCAAAAATGGCGTACGATATGCTACGGTCTTTGAGCGGAATGGTGGCTTTGGCGGCGATCTCTTTTCGCTCTTCCAGGAGGGCAATGGCCAGCGATTTAAAAAAAACGTCGTCGAGAAACTGTTCCGGTTTTTTACGAACACGGATCAACGCAGCCAGCAATTTCGCCCGCGGCATGCCGGTCTGAGCGCCGACAGCCAGTTCGAGCGCGACGCCGAGTATTTTTCCTTCCTTAAAACCGGCCTGCAAAAGGTCTTTGCCGGTAATGCCGGCAGTTTTTTTCTTTTTCATAAATTTCGCGCCCCAAACCCTTGAAGGTGGCGGCAAGTTCCGGGAATCAACTTTTTACATACCCGTCCGGATTTTTTCCGGTCCATTTTTCACACGTCCGCTTGAAGAGGTACCTGGCGATGCGTCCAAAACGATAATGCCTATACGATTGCGCAAAGCGTTTGAGTCCCTTTTTTAGTCAAGGCAAATCTACTTCATACCCCCCGCTTTTGCACCAGAGAAGTCTCTGGCAAGCGACCATTTTATTCGAAAAGCCGTATAAAATCTGCGATCAGGACACTGTTTTAATAAGTTGGTTGAGTTAATTTCACTGGCTTGTTCAGGCAGATTTTTGAGCCAATGAAGGTTTGTTTTTGAGGGAATAATAGGTTTTTATTGCTGAAAAAATAAGCGCAGCGTGGGTCAGAAAGATGCCTGAACAAGCCAGTGAAATTAACACAAACAAATTCTTAAATTTTTGAAGAAAAAAAATGAGGCGCCCCTGAAACATTTGGCAATGAAGTTAGTCTATTCCCCGCATTCCAGCGAAGCTCCGGCGTATTACCATCCGGCACAACCATCGCTCCAGTACAAAAGATTGTTTTAGGCCTTGCTGGCGTGATTTTTAGGGTGTCGTCTGCCGGAGGTGAAACAAGATTCGAATCGGCAAAAAACCGATTCATCTGGATGGATCGGAAACTTGTCGCTTTTTTTCAAGTTTGAATAAGCAGGAAGCCACGACCTTTGCACCAGAAAGTACAAACAACGAAAAGTAGATGTTGAAAACGGAAAGTCTGTGATTGCCATAAAAATGACAACTTTAAGGCAATCAAAACATCAAAATCAGAGAAACAAACGGTTAAAATTTCCATGCATATTACCACGGAAACAATCGAAGCGCCTGAAGATCTGGCCGGTTACATCGAAGGATTGTGGGTCACCAGCACCAACGGGCAGGGGGATGAAATATCCAACGTTCACTGTTGCTTGCCCAATGGCGCCTGGGAGATTATTCTGCACCTGAAGGATAACCGCTTTTGTGTGTTACTGGACAATCAGCAGGTTTGGATGCCAGAGATGGTGGGTTTTGCCACCAATGGTTCGCCCTTGTATTGGCAAATGAAAGGCGATTCGACATTGTTTGGCCTGATTTTGTTGCCGGGAACAATGGAATTGCTGACGCGCCGGCACACCTTGTTGCGCACTTCCGAATATGTGGATATGCGCAATTATGAACAACCCTTGTTTGAAAACATGCTCCAATGTGCTAAAAAAGCGGCATCAGTTACCGAATTGGCCGAGAAGGTTTTTGACATGCTGCGCAACGAATTGAAAGACGCATCGCATGCCGCGCAATATCCGTATTTTACAGAAGCGGTACGGCTGATCCACGAAAACGTGACCTCGCCCACCCTTGAGCACCTGAGCGATCAGGTTTTTGTGAGCAAACGACAGTTGCAACGCGTTTTTCAGGATAAACTGGGTTTTGGCCCTAAAGCCTATATCCGGATGCTTCGTTTCCGCGAAGCCATTCATTACATCCGGAGAAATCCCTCATCGCGTATGACCGATGTTGCCTTCGATTTTGGTTACGCCGATCAGTCGCATTTTATCCGGGAATTCAAGGATTTTATGGGACAAAATCCGCGTCAATTTTTCTCCAACTGGCCGGAAACGTCTTCCGTGATGGCGTAACGCCGGTCGGTGAAGTGCCCGACTACAATTCATCCCCTTTTTCTGACAGATCATGCCTTTGCAGGTAGTGCGGCACCATCCGCCAGCCGCACCTTTGCCCCATAAAAAAAGTTAAACATGAAAGTACAAACCACCATCACCCGCATTTTTTTGATCCTGCTGGCATTGGCTACCCTCAACATTGCCGTGCAGGCCATCCTCGACCCACAGGCCATTTTTGACAACGTTCAGGTGCAACTCGGCAATCTGACGGCCCGCAATTCCGTCAGGGCACTGTATGGCGGTGTAAACCTCGCTTTCGGCGCATTTTGGTTGTATGCGGCTTTCCGCGAACAGCGTACCGGGTTGTTGCTGGCCCTGCTTTATACCGGTGGTTTTGCCATCGGGCGTATCCTGAGTCTGATGCTCGACGGCATGCCCGGTGCTTTTGCCATGCAATGGCTGGTAACGGAATCGGTTTTTGCATTGGGTGCAGTCGCCCTTTTGTGGTGGAGCCGCCCGGGGGCCAAACTGGCGATGAGCCACTAAAAACAATTCTTTTTCAGAAATTTTTGTCTGAAAAAAACCAGGGCCGACATTTGCGGCGGCCATTTGTATGAATGCCGCAAGAGGTTGTATTTGAAAACAATATCCATAAAATCAGGGGAATTCAACAAAACCTAAACGTCACCAACATCTTAATTCTTTTCACTACTCTATGAAACACTCCGTTCTTATTCTGCTGGGTTTGCTGATTGCTGCTATCGCGACCCAATGCAAACAAGACCCTGCAGCCGGCAAGACCGATGCCGCCGCCTCCGGGGCAAAGGCAGACAGCACCGCTATCATTAAGCGGGGTGAATACCTCGTTGCTATTTCAGGCTGCAACGATTGCCATTCGCCCAAGATCATGACGGCCCAGGGGCCGGCGCCCGACCCGGCACGCCTGCTTTCCGGTCACCCGGCCGACGAGGCATTGCCTGCCATCACCGATCCGAAAATGATCGCGCCCGGCCAATGGGCTTTGTTCAACTCCGGTCTGACGGCTGCTGTGGGGCCCTGGGGCACCACTTTCGCCGCCAACCTTACACCCGACGATACCGGGCTTGGCAACTGGACCTATGCCCAGTTTTCCAAAGCCATCCGTGAAGGCAAATCGAAAGGTATGGAAGGGACGCGTCCCATCCTGCCGCCCATGCCCTGGTTCAATTATGCCAACATGACAGAAGACGATTTGCAGGCGGTGTTTACTTATCTCAAGTCCATCAAGCCGATCAAAAACGCCGTACCGAACCCTTTGCCACCATCGGCCGGGTAAACAGGATTTTCCTACCACTTTTCACATTCATGCACACCATGGAAATCATGCTGCTGCTGACGGGCATTGCCGTTTGCAGTGCGGGAGTCTGCGCCCTTTTCCGGGCCATCAGATTCCTCAAAACATCGTAAAACAGGCGAAAAACGCCACAACATCCACCATTTTTCATTTTCACAGCTATGAAAACCTCTTTTTCGAAATTCAATCTGACTGCCCTTTCCCTGCTTTTGTTTGTTATACCGGCCATTACGAGTTGCGACAAATGCAAGGAAAAAATCGAACCTACCGTAAAGGAACGCCTGGTGGGCGAATGGGAAATTACCTCGTTTACCATTGACGGCGTGGAAGCCAAAGGCTCGGTTATTCTCAGTTCCAACATGGAATTTGAGGCATACACCGGCTCAAACGGCGATTTTGAATGGTTCATCATCTACACCGACGGCTCAAGCGAAACACAAACGGGCGACTACGAGGTGGACGAAGAAGACCGCGAAATCGAACTGGAAAGCAACGATGGCGACCGTCTCAAACTGGAATACGAGCTGGATGGCGACGATCTCGAACTTTCCGGCATTCTCGACGGCGAGCGCTACGTGCTCAAAGCCGAACGCGATTAAAAAGAATCAATTTAGGAAAGGTGAAAAGAGGCCCGGTTGTCATTGCAGCCGGGCTTTTTTATTCAGAAACGGTCTCAGGAACTGTTTTTTTACGAGGCTGTCTAAAGTTTTTTGACGAATTGACTTTTAATGGATTTTGCGCTGCAGCTGCGTTATGCCGACTAATTCGGGACGTGGGAGTGCCACTACGACGGCAAAATTTGCCTTGCTTCATTTCAGAATCCCCTAAGAATAATTCCTGCAAAAACGTTTGGCAGCCCCGGATTCTCCGGATTTTTTTTGTTTTTCCGGAGCGCACCCACCCTTTTCTCCGCTTTATGCATCTGTACCGGGGCATTGGCAACATTGCGCAATCAAAAACTTTATTACAGCTATGAAACACATAACCACCCGTTGCGTGGCAACGGTCTTTTTGACCTGCGCCTTCCCCTGCTTCGTTTTTTCTCAAAATTTTCGCACCGATACAGCTAGAATCCGGCAACTCATTGCTTTTAGCCAAACCAGTAAAGCCGACGAAATACTACTGCTGCACAACGGTCGGCCCATTTGTCATTGGACAAATCCGGATTGTGATTCACTTTATATGGGTACCGCCTCCATGGTTAAATCCTGGACAGGCCTGGTACTGGGCGGCATGATTGACCGCGGTTTGATCGGCAGCACCGACGATCCGGTATGCAAATATCTGCCCGAGTGGAAGCCTGGTTGCGAAAATGACATCCGCATCCGGCATCTGCTTACCATGTCGGGCGGACTCAACCGGCGCGGCGCCCGCGGGGTATTGAGCAAGTCCGACATGGATGCCTATGTCTTGCAATTAAAACCCGACACCCTGCCCGACATTCGTTTTTCCTATTCCAACGAATCGGTACAATTGCTCGGCATGCTGATGGAGAAAGTGGCCGGGAAAAACGCCGATCAGCTTTTCAGGGAATACCTGTTCGAGCCGCTGGGTATGGACTCCACTACGCTGATGCGCGACAGCGCAGGCAATTATGTTGTTTATGGCGGTTGCCGCACTACCATAGAAGATGCCGCCCGGGTGGGCATGCTCATGTTGAACAAAGGCAAGTACCAGGGCCGGCAACTCATATCGGCCGAATGGATCGAACGCTCGGTCAGTCCTTCCGGCAAAGCGCCATACTACGGCTATCTGTGGTGGCTCGATTACCAATCGGCCCACAAAAACTTTGCTGCAACCGGCGATCTGGGGCAAATGACGATTGTTTTTCCCGATCTCGGACTGGTATTGGTGCGCCGCCAGAACTGCGATACCGGTCCCGAAAGTCTTGCCATGCGCTGGATGGGCCCCGATTTTCTGGCGTTGGTGGCGAGTACGGTTAAAGCGGCGCCCTGATGTCTCCTACTTATCCACCCCAAACAACACTTCATACCGCCATCTACCCGATTCATTCCTGCAAGCGATAAAAAAAGGCAGGGTGTCGCTAATTTTGTCGGCATGAAAGCCACTGCCGAAACGCTCAACGACAAGCACCTCCGCCGCTGGGGTATTCCCCTTGTCGTGCTGATGACGCTGATTGGTTCCATGCCTTTCTTTTTCCCCGGCCGCTGGGATCTGTTTTTTATCTACTTTCTGGCCGGACTTGTGTACGGCAGCCTTACCTGGGAAATGTGCAGATGGATCATCATTCAGGTTCGTCTCTACTTTCCAGGCGTAGTTAATACCCGTCGGAGAATCGTCACCACAACC
>JANRLZ010000566.1:0-8246 GCA_033762055.1 Saprospiraceae bacterium | reverse complement strand
AAAATTACGGCTGGCCGGTCATTACCTACGGTATTGAATACCGCGGCGCCAGGATCGGCGACGCCATCCAGCAAAAAGAGGGGATGGAACAACCGGTGTATTACTGGGATCCTTCCGTTTCGCCGAGCGGTATGACTTTTTACAGCGGCGAATGGATGCCGGAGTGGAAAAACAACTTGTTTATCGGATGTTTGAGCGGTATGCACATCGTGCGCCTCGTGATCGAGAACAACACCGTGACCGGCGAAGAACGGCTGTTGACGGAAGAACGCCAGCGTTTTCGCGACATCACCCAGGGCAAAGACGGCGCCCTGTACGCCGTCACCGACCAGGGCCGCCTGTACCGGATTGCGAAAAAATAAGCCCACCGTAAAAATTAAGGGGGACAGCGGCATTGAAATAACGACCGCCAAAGGCATTGATGTCGTTGCCGAGGCTGTATGTTTCGTTCAGCAGATTATCGGCGCCGACAAAAAATGTCAGCCCGGCGTTTTTGAACCTAAGTTTCGACCAACTCAATTTTGTCTGCAACAGGCGGTAGGCGTTTGCATAAGCGGTGTTCGCATCGTTCAACGGCAGGCGTGCGGTAAAGTTCAGTTCAGTAAACAGATGCAGTTCGAGCGGGAAATGCAGCAATACGCCCCCGACCCCGACCGATCGGGGGACACCGGTCAGCCGGTTGCCGGAATAGTCGGTCGTGCCGACCTGGTAATTGCGGAAAAAAAAGCGGCTGTACGTATAACTTCCATTCAATTGCAAAGCCCGCAACAAACCGGATGGTCGGGGTGCGATCAGCCAGAGGGCCGCGAAGGCTTCAATGCCGGTTTGTTGGGTACCGCCGGCGTTGATAAAATACTCGGCGCCGGCCGCATCGGTTCGGCGTACTATGGCGTTGGTCAGGTCGTATCGAAACACCGCCGCATCGGCTTCAAGGCGATCGTTCCAGGCTGTCAGGCGAATACCAGCCTCTCTGTTCCAGCCGGATTCAGCCTGCAAATCCGGATTGATGCGGTTGTTCGACGGGCGGATTTCTGCAGGCGTCGGGGGCGAGTAACCTCGTCCGAGCGTAGCGCGCAGGGCCAGGTTGGGTATAGGCAAAAAACTGAGCGCCAGCCGGGGCATCCACTGTTTGTCGAGGGTTTTACGGCCTTCCACCTGGCCGCCGGAATAAGAAAAGCGGGAATGATTGAGGCTGACAGCGCCTTCGGCCAGCCATTTTCGGCCAAATGTTGCTGAAAAACGCGTAAAATAGAATACCGTATGAAGCCGCAGCGCATCCTGCGCGAGCAAATCGCCTGCGGCGCCGCCGTTGTTTTGATAATTTGAAATGGCCTGATCGCCGGTTTGTCCTTCCAGTCCCAGGTTCCATTTCCAGTTGGTATGAACGCCGGCTTTTCCCTGCCATTCGAGGAAGCTGCGGAGGCCCAGGTTTGTCTCTTTTCGGGTTTCAAAATTGGTAATAAACGGATTTTCGAAATGCGTGCCCGCACCAAAAACGGCTGCGACCCAACGCAGTTGACCCGCAACAGACACCTCGTTGGATATGCCGCCAAAAAAAGTGCGGTTGCGAACGCCCGCCTTTTGAGCGACTGCGCCGGGGTTGGCGCCGGAGGCCGGTCGCGCCTGCCGTGCATTGGCGTCGAATTGTTCCTGGGTCAAACCGCCGGGTGTTTGGTATTGCAGGTCGGCATACAGCGCTACAATATCGAGCCGATGGTTTTTTCCATACGACCAGCGTTCTGCTGCCTGGAGGTAATGCCGTTGCATGGCGGAATTTTCGCGATAGCCGTCGGCACGCTGGTAGGCCTGATTGATGGAAAAACGCGATTTGCCAGTCGCGATTTGCAGGGTTGCATTTTCATGAAACAGGCCATAGGCGCCACCGTTGAGTCCGAGCGAAAAACCGGATGATGCTTTTTTCGTCCCGTTCAGGTCCATCAAAACAACGCCGCCCGAATTGGCGCCGAACAAACTGCCGTCGGGGCCTTTCAGCACTTCGATCCGTTCGATACCTTTGGGGTCAATTAAATTCAGGTAGGTATTGCCGCCTGCATCGGTGAGCGGGAATGCACCCAGGTACACTTTCACGTTGCGAACCCCGAACGGCGAACGCAGCAGGCTGCCGCGAATCGAGAGTCGGTAGCTGCCCGGCGAACGTTCTTCCATGCGCAGGCCGGGCACCTGGTTCAAGGCGGGCAACAGCGAAGCGCCTGCCCGGCGATTCAGCTGGATCGCGTTGACGATTCCCACCGAAGCAGGTGTTTGCAGTACCGGTTGCCGGTGTAGATAAGCTTGCACCACCACCTCCTGAAGGGCTTGCAGGCTGTCTGTTTGAGCGCAGGCGGTAGTCGCTATGATGGCCCAAAAAAGGGAAAAGACCGCCGCCCGAAAGAATTTGTGAGAGAAATGCGTTGCTATCATAATTAGACCGCTTGCGAAAGTATCTGTTTGGCCCAAACCGAGCCTTTTCCGGTTGAACTTCGGCTGTTTTTTCGTCCGGACCTATTCCAGTACGAACGCAAAAACAGGCCTTGCCCAAGTATAAAATGCTCCCGTTTTGGCTCAAACGCTACTTTCGCAAGCGGTGTATTGAATAAAATTGGAGCGAACGGCCTTTTCAAGCAACTCCGAACAAGTCCATTGACCTTTTTTCCGAATAACATGAAATTCAATCTTCTTTTGTACTTGTGGATGTCGGTCGCAATGTGTGCGGCGCAAAACGGCGTTGTTTTACATCGTCAGGCAATCCATTTTACTATTCCAGACGAAACCGGTCGAATTGATTTTGTCATCGCAGATACCGTACTGCGAGAAAAAAAGCCTGTTTTCCTTTGGTGTCAGGGGTCGTTACCGGTGCCACTTTTTTGTGAAATTGAAAACTACGGTTATTATTTTTTAGGCGGCGGTATCACGAATTTTAACTATCAAGCCATTGTAAAAAAATACCACCTGGTTGTCATATCCATGCCGGAAACACCGGTAGAAGGCCCTGCGTCGAACTTGAATACAGCCTACCATTATGTTCCTGACCGCTGGCAACCCAACAATTATTTACCGGCTTACCTCCAGGCCGACTATCTGGAAAATTATGTGCAACGCGCAGAAAAGGTAGGTGATTTTTTGAAAAAACAAGCCTGGGTAGATACCAGTCGCATGGTGGTTGCCGGTCATTCGCAGGGGGCGAAGGTGGCGACAAAGATCGCATTAAACAACCCGACGGTTACGCACCTCGGACTGTTTGGGGCCAATCCTTTCGGCAGGGCGGATCAGTTTATTCGGGAAGCGCGATTAGATGCGCAACTGGGCAGAATCTCCTGGGCTAAAGCCGATTCCATCATGAATACGCATTATCAGTTTTTTCAAATCGCACATCATCCGGATTCATCGCAACTCAACCCGACCTATCGCAGCTGGCGTACTTTTTCTGAAACCTTTTACGACGACTGGCTGCAACTCAATATTCCGCTTTATCTGGCTTATGGAACAGAAGACCGTACGGCGGATTTGTGTGATATTATTCCACTTTTATTTATTGAAAAGGGGAAAAGCAACCTCACTTTGAAACGATACCCCGGGCTGGAACACAATTTTTTTGAGGTTAACGCTCAGGGCAAAGCCGATTACGAGAAAGCGCATTGGCCCGAAGTGATGGATGCATTTTTGGCGTGGATCCGTTAAAAAAGGACTGTAAAAAACGATCAAAAAAAGTTCCTGAGGAGCGCTTATCAATTTGATGTGCTTCCTTTTCAGCCTGAAATTCACCAGTTATTATTCACCCGCTCCTAAAACGGAATATCCTCATCATTCATACGCGACTGTCGGGAGATGACGCTGGGCTGGAACGGCCCGGCCAGCGGATCGCTCAAACCGGCAAAAGACGGGTCGTCGAGATTGCCGAATTTGGCAAATGTGTCGGTAAACTTGAGCCGGATGGTTTCCAATGCTCCGTGTCGGTGTTTGGCCACGATGAATTCGGCGATGCCTTTCAGGCTTTGTCCCTGTTCATCTTCCAGGATTTGATAATACTCCGGGCGATAGATAAAAGCCACAATGTCGGCGTCCTGCTCGATGCTGTTGTGAACAATGAGATCGTTGGCTACAAAATTGTGCGGCCCGGGTACAGTCGCGTCGTAGACATCGGCAGTGCCGGCCGCTTCGATGCTGATTATTTCATCCCAAAAAACATCTGATGCTGCCAGGCGCCGGATCGGATCGAAAGGCAATACCCGGGATAAACGTTCCATCCGCTCGCGGGAAATGCCCGACTTGAAAAGGGCGCTTCCGCTGTAAGCGACTTCCATACCGGCGGCTACTTCGCGCCAACCCGGCCCTGCCATTTCCTTGCAGGGCGCCACGACCAATTGCCAGGCTTCTTTCGGTACGACATCCACGTTCGTGTTGGGCGTAATAATGCTCAGTGCCTGCAATAGCGCCGGGATGATTGTGCCGCGTTGTCCGTGGCAACCCACCTTGCTCAAAAATGCCGTTTGGTCTCGTTGCCCGGAAATATGCACCTGCCAGTTGGGTTTGTAGCCTTTTTTTTCTGTTTTGCACAAGTTGGATGCAATGCCGAGGCGCAACAACAAATGCTGAAGTTGTTCGGCCATTACGGCGCTGGTGGTGGCATAATAAATGGCGGCTGCGTCTTTTCTTCCAGGTATTTTTTTCCAACTGATATTGCCGTCTGTCGCCCACAAATGATGCAGGAATAAGGCAATTTTTTCCGTATCACACTCAAATATTGCAGCCGGAAAACACTTGTCGTATGAACGTGCGCGTTCCAGGCCAAGCCGTTCATACCACCGCGTGATCGGGTGTTTTTTTCCGTGGGTGAGTCGGAATGGGGCGGGTAAATAGACGTGTTGCCAATTCCCATGCGTTACGATCCGCGCTTCGATGCCAAAAAGCGCCCGGGCAGTGGTCGCTACGATTTCGATATTGGCAGGATCGGCACTGGTGTAATGGTAGGGTTGTTTGGGTAAAATACAGCCATCGCCGATCAGATGTGCAAGCAGAATCAGTTCGTTGTCCGACAAAGGATTGGCCGGATGGGATATGGTGATGCTGCGGGGCGCTGCGATTTTATCGCCGACACGCAGATCCTCAAGGCGAGTCCAGCCGTTGAGGCGGAAAAACGGGTGGTTGGCAGTAGCGCAAATGCGGCGACCGCTGCGGGTGGTCAGCTGGAATACAGGTTTATGCCCGGAGTAAAAAACATTGGAAACGGGCCTGGCCGCCAGGGTCAGGTCTTCCTGCAAGGCTGCTGTTTTAAACTTGTTTTTATGGCCATTTGCAGCGAGATCGTCCATGCGGTAGCGTCTGCCGGTGGAGGCGTCGGTGATCAGTGTGTCGCCGGTGAGGCAGCCCGATTCACGCAAGTCGCTCAATTGCGGACGTTTGCTGCCACCGCGCACTTCCACCGCACGGCTCAGCTGGGAGAGGGCGATGACCGGCACGGCAAGTTCTTTGGCCAGACTTTTCAACGCACGGGAGATGCCGGCAATTTCCTGTTCGCGGTTGCCGCCTTTGCTGCTGTCGGTTGCGCCGGTCATCAGTTGAAGGTAGTCAATGATAATCAGCTGAATATCGTGCTGCATTTTGAGCCGCCGGCATTTGGCGCGCAGTTCGAATATGTTGATGGCGGGGGTATCGTCAATAAAAATGGGAACCGAGTTGAGGCGTTCCACGGTGGTTTGCAGTTGTTGCCATTCGTAATCTTCCAGTTTTCCGTTGCGGAATTTGCTGGAAGGAATCTCCGATTCCATCGAGATGAGGCGCTGCACAAGTTGTGTGGAAGCCATTTCAAGCGAAAACAATGCTACGCCTTTGCCAAAATCGCGGGCGGCGTTGAGGGCCACGGCCAAAACCATCGAGGTGTTGTGCGTAACCGTCATGTCTTCCAGCAGGAAAAGCCCGTTGCCATCCAGTTCAAAACCGTAGTAGTCGTCCACCTTGTCGGGTTCGATGCGGATACCGGTGACCTGCCAGTTGACTTTGCTTTTCCAGGGGAAAGGCATTTTGCGATGAATACGAACCGGAATTTCATCTAAATTACCATAAATCCGCAATCGCCAGACGGTGCTTTCAAAACCGATGGATCGTATGCGCGCTTTTTTGGAACGGATGGTCGTGCGATAGCCTAAGGAATCGCATAAAAATTTGATTTGGCGCAGCAGATTTTCATCTTTTTGGGTAATTTCAAAGCCGTTTGAATCGCTCAGGTAGTGCCCGTCGCTGTCCAGCAAACCGGCCAGCAAGGCCAGGCGATTATTTTTCGAATTAATTAAATAATCGGAAGGAATATGCTTGTTGCCCAACACACCGATATCGCCCAGCATTCCTTGTAGCGAATAACCTTGCGCGCTTTGCCGGTTTTCGTTGGCAATGCGATACACCGGGCATTTTTTGGGGTTCCGGGTTTGTAACTTCAGGTTCAAGCCCAGTTCGCCGGCATAGGAGGCCAGAAATTCCACCACTTCGGCATCCTGTGTAGCAATATTAATGCCGTCGGTTGAACCGTCGCCCAACCAAAGTCCCAGAAAATATGGATGAACGGGTAGCGGCTTTTCGGCGAATTCGACACCGACTTTATAGCCTTTGTAGTTGCTGCGGAACCTGGGCGATTTTGCGAGAAAATCCCGGACGGAGATGTTCAATACATCGCCGTTTTTGTGCCGCCATTCCGTGCGACTGCATTTCAGCGAAAGAATATGGCTTTCATTCACCCGGTAGTCAATGCCTTTGTGCTGGCGCACCCAGTACATCATTTCGCGGCCTTGCGAGATGGAAAGTACCCGCCGGGGGCTGGAGTCATTGCCCATCAGCAGATCGCCGGGAAGCAGGTCTTCGACCTTGCGCAGCGTTCCGTCGAACATGAGTACCTGCGTTCCTTTTCCGAGGCATTTACCCATGCCCGGTCGGGCTGCCACGATGACCAGATCGGAGGGTTGCCAGCCGGAGGTGAGGCGGTCGAGGTCGGTAAAGCCGGTAGGGACGCCCGTGAGGCCGTCTTTCTTTTGGGAGAGTTCTTCGATTTGTTTGAGCACCTTGCTGCTCAGGCTGCCCATGCTTTCGTAGGAGCGACTGAGGTTGTTCTGGGTGATGGCAAACAGGCCTTTTTCCGCTTCATCGAGCAGGTTGAACACGTCGGTCGTGTCTTCGTAGGCATCGCGGATGGTGCGGGTGCTGACGCTGATCAGTTCGCGCTGAATGTGTTTTTGGGCGATGATGCGCGCATGGTATTCGATGTTGGCCGCCGAAGCCACGCGGTTGCTGAGTTCGACGAGGTAATAGCCGCCGCCGATGCGTTCGAGGTCGCCTGCTTTTTTCAGTTCTTCGGTTACGGTGAGCAGATCCACCGGATTGGAGCGTTCGAACAGGCGAATGATGGCGCGGTAGATGTGCTGGTGCGCTTCGAGGTAAAAACTTTCCGGGCGCAGCGTGTCCATCACCATGGGCAGCGCCTCGCGGTCGAGCATCAGTGCGCCGAGTACGGCCTCTTCAAGGGGGAGCGCCTGGGGCTGCACCTTGCCGAAAACAAAGTTCGACAGGCTTTCATTGTTGGGCGCATTGCGTCGCCGCCGGTCGTTGCCGCTGGAAAAGTTGCCAGAGGAGGTATTGCTCGATTCGTTCATGGCCGTGGGTGTGGAAAAAGGCTGCAAACCTACTTTTTGCCTTCCAGAAATTCATTTTGAAACATTCCGTATGTCGCCAACACTGTGGAAAACCCCGGAACAACTTGTGGAAAACTGTGAAAACTGGCTGGTTTTTCCACATACCCACATAGTTATCAACAGGGTGTGAATGCACTATTCGGGAATGGGTTTGTGATTGATAAGCACCACTTTAGCAAATTTTAAGGCCTTGTTTCCTGTCTTCAATTTTTTAATTTTTCATTACCTGAAGATGAAGTCAAGGTTAATTTTCCACAGTGTAAAAGTTTTTTTCACCAGTTTTTTACCCTCAAAAATACTATATTTTGTTTGAAAAAAGAAACGATTTTTTTACATGACGTAAAACTTTTACCCTTTAAAAGTTTAACAAAACCAAAACCGTTTTCTCAACAAAAGCCGCCATTAAATAAAAAAACAAACAAAAGCGGATATTCGCTCCCGCCATTTATTGCTGTTTTTTAAAACAAAAACAAGACCGGAATTATACTAAACCTTTGAGTTTGAACAGGGTAGAACATGAGCTTCATCTTTCGTTAAATTTGCAGCATCATAATCCGGTTAATCTGTGCTGCG
>JANRLZ010000565.1:0-7544 GCA_033762055.1 Saprospiraceae bacterium | reverse complement strand
TACAGGGCAGTTTTTTTGTTGCCTCTTCCATCCCTTCTCCAGTATATGAGGATTGCGACCCCCGAGCATCACGATATAAGTCACGAACTTCCCCTCTTCCATCCCTTCTCCAGTATATGAGGATTGTGGCAGCATCTGTTTTACCTGTGATGCTGAATTTTTTCGAAGGCCAACTCGTCGTGTCACGTAGCACCGGCATAAATGCCGCTCATCCCGACGGATTAAAGTCCGTTCTACCTATCCCTCACCCTTCATCCCTCCTCCTTCATCCCTCATCCTTCATCCCTCCTCCTTCATCCTTCATCTCGTTTTTCTTTCCGGCAGAAATTCCTGAATTTCGCCGCTGTATGTCGAACAATATCCTGATCCGCCCGGCCACGGAGGCCGATATGCCGGCTGTTCATGCCCTGGTGTACGAACTGGCTGTGTACGAAAAAGAACCCGACGCGGTTTTTACCACTCCGGAGGAATACCTCGAAGATTTCAGAAAAGGGCTGTTTGAGTGTCGTGTCGCCGATCTGGACGGCAAAGTGGTGGGTATGACGCTCTTTTTTATGGCCTATTCCTCCTGGAAAGGCAAAATGCTCTACCTCGACGATTTTGTCGTCAACGAACCCTACCGCGGAATGGGTGTCGGCCAGTTGCTTTACGACGACTTCATCGCCGAAGGCCGCCGCCGAGGCTGCCGCATCGTCAAATGGCAGGTGCTCGACTGGAACGAACCCGCCATCCGATTCTATGAACGCAACGCCGCCACCATCGAAAAAGGCTGGTGGAATGTGAAAGTGACGGTAAACGACGGACGGTAAACGACGGACGGTAGACGGCCGACGGTGGCAGTAACCTTCTGATAACCGCGAACGGAAAAATTAACCCAATCAAGGCATGAAATACATCGGTCTTTTGTTTTTGGCAGTCTTGCTGTTGCACACCTGCACCCGGCAGTCGGGCGGAGGCTTGCCCGAACGCATCAGTTACAACTTCCACGTCAGACCGATTTTATCCGATAAATGTTTTGTCTGCCACGGCCCGGATGAGAACCAGCGGCAAGCCGGTTTGCGGCTCGATGTAGCGGAAGCCGCTTTGGCGCCGCTCAAAGACCGTCCCGATGAATTTGCCATTGTGCCAGGCCGTCCGGATCGCTCCGAACTAATCCGCCGGGTCGAATCGCAGGACCCTGAGATTCAAATGCCCACGCCGGAATCGCACCTTGGCGCATTGAACGAACGCGAGATATTGATCCTGAAAAAATGGATCGAACAGGGCGCCGGCTATGAAAAACACTGGGCATTTCTTGCACCCCGAAAAACGCCGCTGCCCCGCGTGACCGATAAAAAATGGCCGCGCAACGAACTCGACTACTTCAGCGCCGCCAAAATGCAGGAACACGACCTGCAACCCAACCCAGAAGCCGAACCGGCTTACCTGCTCAAACGCCTGCACATGGATCTGACCGGGTTGCCGCCCACGCTTTCAGACATGCAGGCATTTGAAGCCGACGCATCCGGATCAGCCTATGAAAAAGCGGTGGATCACTTGCTGGCATCCTCCGCATTCGGCGAAAAAATGGCGGTTTTGTGGCTCGATGTAGCGCGTTACTCCGATAGTTACGGTTACCAGGACGATAATTTGCGCACCCAATGGCCTTATCGCGACTGGGTAATTCACGCTTTTAACCAAAACATTCCCTACGACCAGTTCATTGTTCAACAACTCGCCGGCGACCTGCTCGACAGCACCGATAAAGCCGCCGTGCTGGCTACGGCTTTTCTGCGCAACCATAAATACACCGAAGAAGGCGGCGTCATCCCGGAGGAATACCGGGTGGAATACATGGTAGACAAGGTGAAAACCTATTCCAAGGGCCTGCTGGCCCTGACGGTAGAATGCGCGCAGTGTCACGACCACAAATACGACCCGTTTTCCCAAAAAGACTACTATCGCCTGATGGCCTTTTTTAATTCCTCCAAAGAAGAGGGATTTGAGGGCGATGTTTCGGTGTCCAGACCCGCTAAAAAGCCCGTTTTGCTGTTGACGGATGCCGAAATACGCAGTAAATACCCGTTTATCCACAAAAAAGATACGGGGACGGTCATGGTATCGGTCATGGAAGAACGCGACACCGCGCGCCCGAGTTTTGTGCTGCAACGCGGCGCTTACGACAAACCCGGCGAACCGGTGCAAGCTTCGGCGCTGGAAGCAGTGTTGCCTTTTGATACCTCCGCTTTGCCACGCAACCGCCTGGGGCTGGCACGCTGGACGGTGAGCAGGGACAACCCCCTGACCGCCAGGGTATGGGTGAATTTGTTGTGGCAGGAATTTTTTGGCGCCGGATTGGTCAAAACCTCCGGCGACTTCGGTATGCAGGGCAATTTGCCGACCCACCCGGAATTGCTCGACTGGCTGTCGGTGGATTTTATGGAAAATGGTTGGGACACAAAGCGTCTGGTGCGGCAAATCGTGCTATCAGCCACTTACCGGCAATCGGCCAGGGTGACGGAACAGCATTTGCAAAAAGACCCGGAAAACAACTGGCTGGCCCGAGCGCCCCGGCTGCGTTACAAGGCCGAATTTGTGCGTGATTTCGTGTTGGCCAGTTCCGGATTGCTGAACCGCGAAATAGGCGGTCCCAGCGTGAAACCCTACCAGCCCGCCGGATTGTGGGAAAATGCCAGTTCGGGGCGCGGGGTGCTAAAAACGTATGTGCAGGATACCGACAGCCAGTTGTACCGCCGCGGTTTGTACACATTTGTGAAACTTACCCTGCCGCCGCCTGCCATGATAATGTTCGATGCCAGCAACCGCGATCAGTGCGAGGTGAAACGAACGCGCACCAATACGCCTTTGCAGGCGTTAATTATGATGAATGACCCGACGGTACTGGAAGCATCAAGGGTGCTGGCGCAGCGTTTGCTGGCGCAAAACCCGGAGGGCCGCGAAATGATTGAAACTGCTTTTCGCAGCATATTGTGCAGGCGGCCTGCCGAGAAAGAAAAATCCATCCTCGAAGCCTATTACGCCGAGCAACTGGAAGCATTTCAACAAAAAAAACTCGACGCTGCCAAAACCCTGCGTGCAGGCCAGGCGCCTTTGGATAAATCGCTCGATTTGAACGCCGTAGCTGCCATGATGAAAGTAGTGAGCACCCTGTATAATATGGAAGAAGCTGTCGTGAAGACCTGAAAAAGAATTGGTTGGGGGAAAAAACACACGGGGGAGCAAACAGAGCAAGAAAGAACGCAACTATGCCCCAAATGTAATTGAATTCATAGCTTAAAAGTTGTTGTTCGGCGCCGGCTTGCTTCATAAAAACCGGATATTTGGCAGGCAAAATGCTTCATAATCCCTGTTGTTTGCGCCCCGTGCGTCAAATATCAAATATCGAGGTGGCAAAGGACGAACGAACCAGTTTTTTAGAATTGTAAAAAACGGTCTTTTATTATTGATGCGTTACAAGTTGTATCAACCGCCCCCGGCGCTGAAGAATGAGATTCGTTATTTCTGGACCCTCGAAGGCGATCCGGCTGAAATGACCTGGGCCGGTATCAAACTGATCCCGGATGGTCACCTGGAAATCACCTTCAACTTTGGCACGCCGGTAACTCAACGTACGCTCTGCCAAAAAACGCAGCGGCCCGACGCTTTTTTGGGGGGTATGTACCCGTCGGCTTTTTTTATAGAACCGACCGGTTACCTGCAAATGATGGGCGCGGCCTTCCTGCCGGGAAAAATTCAGCATTTTATTTCCTTGCCCGTGGCTGACTTTTGTGCAAAAAATGTTGCACTGCATGACATTGACACCGAATGGGCGAGGCTGTACGAGCAGCTTGCGGAGGCGGTAACCGTGCAGGAAAGACTGAAACGTTTGCAGGAATACCTAATCGGACAACTTCAGGGGGCCTCTCGCATGCACCCGGGAATCCACCAGGCAATTGAATGGATGTTTGCATCGCGGGGTAACATCCCGGTGGGCAAACTGGCAAAGCAGGTTTACATGAGCGAGCGAAATTTTCGCCGGCTGTTCCTCGGTGCGGTAGGAATGAACCCCAAGAAATTATCCGGTATTTTACGAATAAGGCATTTGGTTGACCGGTTTGAACAAAATAAGACCGCCAGTTTGACGCAGTTGGCCTATGAAAGCGGTTATTTTGACCAATCGCACTTTATCCGCGATTTTCAACAAATTGCCGGTGAAACACCCGGCAGCTATTTTTCCGGGTTGATACCGGATATGATTCGTTCGTAGAATAAGGCGTAAAAAATTCAGGAAATTTCATCAATAAGTACCGCTTCATGCAGAATTTCAAGAAAAAGACCCTCTCGAATGTCACTTTCCGCTAAAACAGGGATATAGGCAACCTCTTTCCGGTCGCCGAATTGCAACAAACCTTGTTCGTTCGACAACAGGTAAGCGCGATTAATGCCGAAATTTACGCCCCGGGAAATACCGCTATATGGCAAACTGGCCGGGTATAAAAAACAAATCCGGCGGCGTCCCTTGTAAAAAGGCGCGCCATACGCCCAGGTTTCGCGTAATTGCGGGAAATTTTCCGTAATTAGCACTCGAATACGAAGGCAAATCGCTTGCTCAGGGGGCGTGAGCGCATCCAGAAAAGAATCAAAATCTTTGTGTTTGGCAAATTTCACACGCAAAGATTCCACAAGTTTTTAGATAATTGCCCCATGAACCAACGAAGAAGGGGACTCGTTTCGTCATGAACTCGCTGATCAACCTGGCTGTTAAACAATACCTCTCGCGACGCATGAAGCGCATCGAGCGGTATATGGCGAATCCGCAGGAAGCCCAGGAGCGCTGGCTGCGTCGCCTGCTTGATCGTGCGCGTGATACCGAACAGGGTAAACGCTGGGGCTTTGCCGACATCCGCAATCCGGAGCAGTTGGCTCGTGCTGTACCCGCGCAGGATTACGACGCCGTCAAGTCCGATATCGCCCGCATGATGCGCGGAGAGCGCAACGTTCTCTGGCCCAATGAAATCAACTGGTACTCCAAAAGCAGCGGCACAACAAGCGACAAAAGCAAGTTCATCCCCGTACCCTACGGCAATATTTTCAACTGCCATGTGGCCGGCGCCTGGGATTGTGTGGCCTTGTTGTACGCCAACAAGCCCGATATGCAGGCATTCCGGTACAAACACCTTATCGTGCCGGGCAGTTACCAGCCCTTGCCTGAATACCCCAAAACGCGCTTTGGCGATGTAAGCGCCATTCTGGTGGAACACATGCCCACCATTGCGCGGATCTTTTATACCCCCGACGTACAAACCAACCTGCACCCCAATTTTGAAGAAAAACTGCACCGTATCGCAGAAATTACCGGCAAACAGCGCGATATCTGCCTGTTCGGCGGCGTACCCACCTGGCTGATTGTTTTGTTTCGTCTTATTTTGGAAAAAACCGGCAAACAAAACATGCTCGAAGTTTGGCCACGCCTGCAAGCGTATATGCACGGCGGCGTAGGCTTTGATCCGTATCGGGCCACTTTCCGCGAACTGATTCCCAGTGATGACTTTGCCTATCAGGAAATCTACAATGCTTCGGAAGGATTTTTTGGCGGCCAATGCGATTTGAACCAGAACGACATGCTGTTGCTGGCCGACAATGGCGTTTTTTACGAGTTTGTCCCTTCGCAGGAGTGGGACAAAGAGCATCCCAAAACCGTGACGCTGACCGATGTCGAAATCGGCGAAAATTATGCCCTGATGATCTCGGCCAACAACGGTCTGTTCCGCTACCTGCTCGGCGATACGGTCACTTTTACCCGAAAATATCCTTTTTGCTTCCGCATCACCGGGCGCACCAAACAATTTATCAATGCTTTCGGCGAAGAAGTTATGGTCGGCGACGCCGACAAGGCCCTTGCCGAAGCCTGCCGGCAGTTGAACGCATCGGTGACGGAATATACCGCCGCGCCCGTCTATTTTTCGGCTGAAAAGAGTCGGGGCGGACACGAATGGGTGGTAGAGTTCGAACGCGCCCCTGCCGATCTGGAGCGGTTCAACCAGGTTCTTGATGAATCGCTGCAACGTATCAATTCGGATTATGAGGCCAAACGCTACAAGGGAATAGCGCTCGAGCGACTGCTCATCAACCCCGTACCGAAAGGCACCTTCCTGCGCTGGATGCGGGCGCGGGGCAAATTCGGCAACCAAAACAAAGTCCCCCGTTTGGCCAATCACCGGCAATATGTGGAAGAAGTCATCCGTTTTGCCGCCGACGGAGAACGCGCTTTTTAGTAACATCCCACAAGCATCGTATCAATCCATTGCGGTGTCTTCTGACACAACAACATCATTCGACAACAAATTAGACATGAAAAAATTTCTTTTCCTCTTTTTCCTTGCACCCCTGTTCCTGCATGCCCAGGCCCTGGTATATCAACTGGGCGGCGTAAATTTTGAAGGCTGCGAAACGCTCATTCAACACAACGGACAAGACATTGTGGCCCTGCGCCTTGCCCCCGACGGCGCTTTCCTGCTCAATGCCGATGTGTTTAACGAAGGTGGCAAACTCGTGGCCACGGTACGTGACAACGAGACGACCGGCCGGGTGATACTGCGCCAGGAAAAGGGTGGCCTGCGCTTGTACGATGCATCCACCAATCGCCTCATTTATGGATTTGCCGGAAATGCTGCCGCCGATGTTTCCAATGTACACATAAACGTAACCCTCGATGCCTATCTGCCCAATGGTAAAAAGTTGATCGCAACGCCCGCTGAATCTGCTTACCCGACCCTGGCCGATAAGAAAGGTATGACGATCAAAAACAGCAAGGTGGCCGTGACGATTAATTAAGAGAGCCGGACTAACCAGCGCTGTTTGGCCGCTTTCGATGAGCACATTCGCCAATGGGAGACATCCCGCGAATGTGCTCGTTTTTTTGCCCCCGACCCCAAGTACCTTTGCAAAGCTTGATGAAGGCTTAATAAAGATTTATGGTGTTTATGGGGTTTGGGAAGTTTAGGGGACAGCAAACCATCTAAACTCCATAAACCTAAAACTCCACAAACCTTCATGGGCCCTCATAAACAATAACCATTCCTTACCATGTACAAAATCCTGACGTCTCTTATCCTGCTTTTTTTGCCGCTTTTGCTGGCGGCGCAACCCAAAATACAACTGAGCAACTTCGCGACCGGATTTGATTTGCCGGTGGACATTGCCCACTGCGGCGACAGCCGCCTGTTTGTAGTGGAACGCGACGGGGTCATCTGGGTACTCGACAGTCTGGGCAACCGCCTCGATACCTTCCTCAATATTGACCCGCGCGTGAATTCCAATCAGAGTGAACAGGGGTTGCTCGGCCTGGCTTTTCACCCCAACTATGCCGAAAATGGCTGGTTTTTTGTCAATTATACCAAAAACAACGGCGGAGATACCCGTATTGCGCGCTTTTCGGTGAAACCCGGAAACCCCAATGAGGCCGATCCCAATTCCGAACTGACCATTCTGGAACAGGACCAACCCTACTGGAACCACAACGGCGGCTGCATAAAATTCGGCCCCGACGGACAGTTGTATATCGG
>JANRLZ010000564.1:0-9387 GCA_033762055.1 Saprospiraceae bacterium | reverse complement strand
AGCCGGAATGATATAAGGTACAAAAGTCAAGGAAATGCAAAAAGGGGCTGCAACAAAGCGTTGCAGCCCCTTTTTGATATGTTAACGCCAAAATTAGTTGGCGCCCTTGGCGAGTTCCTTGATACGCGCTTTTTTGCCCACCAACCCACGCAGGTAGTAAAGGCGTGCGCGACGAACGCGACCACGTTTTACCACTTGAACAGCGGCTACGTTGGGGTTTGTGTAAGAGAAAATACGCTCAACGCCCACACCATGCGAGATTTTTCGTACTGTGAAGGTTTTGGTTAAACCATGGCCTTTGATCTGAATCACATCGCCGCGATAATCCTGTTCGCGGGTTTTGTCGCCCTCTACAATTTTATAAGTAACGACAACGGTATCTCCTGTTTTAAAATCAGGGAAATTCGGTTTGGTCAGCATTTGCTGATGCACAAACTGTATGGCTTCCAACTCTTTCATTGTATCAAAATTTGAATAGGCTCAAAATTAAGAGGCGCAAAGGTAAATCGGTTTGGTGGAAAAAAAAACAATACTTTAAAAAAACAGCAAAAAGAATGAATGCCGATTCCTCAAAATACAATGGGATGGGTTTAGTGTTGTTAATCTGCCGTTAAATTAAGTGTTGCAACACCAATATTTTGAACATCTTTCTTGTCTTTGCGTTCTGATTTTACTTTTTTCATCATTCCTAAAATTTGTTTTAACATGAAGAAACTGCTTTTCCTCCCGATCCTTGCCCTCCTCGTAATGGCTGCAAAAGTTCCTTCTACTTACACGGTAGATACCCAAAGCAGCACGGTAGTATGGACCGGCTACAAAGTAACCGGCAAACATACAGGCACGGTAAAAATTAAAAATGGTAGTCTGACAACAGATAATGGCGTTATTACCGGCGGTTCATTTGATATTGACATCAACAGCATCACCTGCAGCGACCTCGAAGGCGAATGGGCCGGCAAACTGGTAGGTCACCTCAAAAGCGACGACTTCCTGGGCGCTGCATCCTACCCGACTGCTTCTTTCGTAATTACCAAGGCAATTCCGCAAGACACGAAAGGCAACTACAAAATGATAGGCAACCTCACCATCAAGGGCATTACGAAAGAAGTGAAATTCTTTGCCAATGCAGCAGAAAGCAATGGCATGGTAAATGCATCCGGCAAAATCACCATTGACCGCTCTGAATTTAACATGCGCTATGGTTCGGGCTCGTTCTTCGATGGCCTTGGCGACAAAACCATCTACGACGAATTCGATCTTCAGGTTTCGTTGGTTGCCAAGAAATAACACATAAAAGCCACGCATCAGCAAGTTTGCAAAGGTATTTGCCTGACTTTTACCATACAAAAGCCACTCCAAACCGGGGTGGCTTTTGTTGTTTAACTATGTCCCGACTCAAAATATCCCTTTAAGTCGCGATAAAACTGCTCAAAAGCTGCGATACCCTCCGGCGTGAGCCTACAAAGGGTGAGCGGGTAATTATTCCGAAAGGTTTTTTCAAGTTGCAGATAGCCGGCCTCCTGCAACTTGCTCAACTGTGCACTAAGGTTGCCGGCCGTTGCGCCCGTTTTCTCTTTCAGCACATTGAACTCAGCCTCCTGTGCAACCATCAGATACGACATCACCGACAGGCGGAGCTGTGACAGAAGGAGCGGATCAAGTTCATTGTACATGATTGCGTCGCATTTGATGGTTGAGCATATATCCAGGCAACAGATATCCCAATATTGCACAGCCGGCCTGAACCAATAAATGTTGTTCGGGCAATAAAAACAGGCACCATAAAGCGCCGGCCCAGATCGTAATAGCTCCTATAATCAAGGGTCTGAAGCCCAGAATGATGCCCGACATAAAGGTGGCAAAACCTGTCAGTATCAATATCGGCTGAATCGGAGACAAACCGTTGCGCACCGTAAACGGAATGGCAATGGCCATTGAAATGCCGAAACCCAGCCAAATCAAGCCATACCATTGATGAAAAAGATTGGGCGATTTCACCTTTTTTGATCGCCGCCATTCCCGAATCAAGGCCGCCGGGAGACCAATTATCACCATAACTCCCCAGGCAATTTCAGGATTTGGATGCAGGGCATTTGTCTGTAAATACCAATGCACTGAACTCGCCAGCACGACCAGCCATCCCCACAATAAAAAATGAAACCCGTTGTCGTGAAATGATCGTTTCGCCAGATCAATGGTTTCGCGAATAACACGCAAGCTTTCCTGCGGAGTAAGGGTTTTTTCTGCTTGTTCCATGATATCGAATGTTGGTTTGAATAATAAATCGAAACAAAAGTATAAATTGGTTTATAAAATAAACTAAAATTTCGATAAAAAATCGCCCAAATACAGACGATCTGTGTCAAACGACAGATAAAGGCACGGCGCCTACGTCGGAAGCGCCGTGCCTGAATTTGAAATAGCACTCAATGCCGTCCCCACAACTCCACCACCCCTTTACCGACGGCCAGATTTTTTGTATCGTACCAGAACACCACTTTTTTGATAATCCGGCGGTTGCCCGGCAAATCAATAACACGACTTTGGCTGCCGGCTCGGAAATTTTCCCGCAGTTCAATTTCATCCACCTCTCCGTTGCCGTAATGAATCGCCATTTTGTGCATGTTGATGGGGCTGCGTTTAACCCGCAACTGAACGGCGGTAAATACTCCCTCTGCACGGGTTACCACAATTTCATCGCGATCAAGCCCGTAGTTGATTTTGCGCGCGCCCAACATTTCCCAGGGACGGTTTTCGGGTGTGGTGAACGACATGGCCGCGAATACAGCAAAAGCGGCAAACAAGAATTTGACTCTCATACGAATTGAATGGTTAAAATGTGTGAACAAAATCGGTTTTTACAGGAAAAACCCATGAACTTCAGACGTGCTGCGTTTAAAGTGGTTTAATCTTTCAGAAAAATAAAACCGCCCCAAGGAACTACGAAAAAAAACACCTATTTTCGTAAAACAATTACCACATTCCAAATGAATTACCCCTCTCCACATCGCAGCATAAACGCGTGGGCGGAAGAAGACCGCCCACGCGAAAAAATGCTCCTCAAAGGGCGCTATGCCTTGTCGGACGCCGAATTGATCGCCATCTTACTCGGCTCCGGCAGCCGCGGCGAAAGCGCCGTCGAACTGGCCCAACGCATCCTGGCTTCTGTCGACAACAACCTACAGGATATGGGCAAGCGCTCGCCCGCCGAATTACAACGATTTAAAGGAGTTGGTGAAGCCAAAGCTGTCGTTATCGCCGCTGCACTCGAACTGGGTCGCCGCCGACAACTATCCGACCTGCGCGAGCGACCACGTATCAGCAGCAGCCGCGATGCCTTTCAAATCATTGCACCCTTGCTCGCCGACCTGCATCATGAAGAGTTCTGGTTGCTTCTGCTCAACAAGGCCAACGAAGTGCTGACGCGTGAAAGACTCAGTATCGGCGGCCAGGCAGGCACCGTGGCAGATGTCAAAATGGTGTTTAAAACCGCGCTGGATGCAAGGGCTACTGCCCTCATCGCCGTCCACAACCACCCATCCGGACATTTAAAACCCAGCGAAGCGGATATTGAACTGACCCGAAAGTTACGGGAAGCTGGAAATGTCCTCGACTTGCCATTGCTCGATCACATAATTGTTTCGGAACGAGGATATTACAGTTTCGCCGATGAAGGCAGGCTTTGATTATTTTGAACGCTTGTGCCACTTTAAACGAACAAGTTTGTCTATTTAAGCATTACTTTTACACAACAGCAGTGCTTATGAACCAACTTTTTACACATTTCGCCCTTTTAACAGGGCTTTCGCTTCTTCTTTCCTGTCAAACAGGCAACCCCTGTCACGAACTGACCGGCCACTGGACCAACCGCGAAGGGCAGGTGCTGCGCTTTTCACCCAATGGAAAAGCGCTATGGCTCATCAAATTCGGAAGCCAGTACGACACCTTTCCAATCAGTTATGCGTACAATTGCAAAGAAAAAATCCCGACGCTTGACCTGTCGGGATTTCAATCCGGCCCTCTTGCCGGTAAAACCTTGTACGGTATAATTGAATGGAGCAGCGATTCGGTTTTTCGTTTCGATGCCGAACCAGGCACGACCCCCGAAGCGCGTCCCGCCGAGTTTAACTCAGAACATTCCGAACGCTATTTCCGCGAAAGCGAATGATTCGATTGATTCGATTGATTCGATTGATTCGATTGATTCGATTGATTCGATTTTTCGATTGGGGGCAACAAATTTATTAAAATATTAAACCTATTCCCGAATCAATCGAACCAATCGAAAAATCGAACCAATCCAATCAGGCTTGCGCAACGGGCGCGCCGAAATTCATGGGCGGGAGGGCGAGGTCGGGTTCTTCAATTTTGCCGTGTTGCATTTCAAATTTCTGCACATTGTCGCGCAGCGCATAGAGCAGGCGTTTGGCATGTTGCGGCGTCAGAATTACCCGTGCCTTTACTTTTGCTTTTGGCAGATTAGGCATCAGGCGGATAAAATCCACCACAAATTCAGCATTGGAGTGTGAAATGATGGCGAGATTGGAGTAAATGCCTTCCGCCACATCTTCAGAAATTTCAATATTGATCGCGGGGCCCTGAACCAGATTTTCTTTTGCCATGTTGATTTATTTTTTATGTCAAACGTTGCAGATGAAGGATTGTTGGATGGATACCGTTTTTCGAACGGGGGGACAAAAGTAGGCGGTAGAACTCGTTTTTAACGAATAAAAAAGACGCCGCACGGATCCCCCCGCGCGGCGTCTGCATTTGGGCCGTTATGGCGCCGTTTCAGAACATATCGTAGTACAACTTTAACGTTGCATCCGTTTCTTTCGACTTGATTTCTTCGATTACCGCATCAAGGGCGGCCGCCTTGTCGGACATGCCTTTTTCCCGGAAATCGTTGCGCAGGTCGGCGATGGATTTGGTAGCGCCAAAACGCCGCCACTGACTGGTTTCGAGGTTGAAAGAAATGGCTTTGAATTTTTCCACGCTTGCGTCAATCAGGGCCGAATCCTTGAGTTCGAGCAGGAATTTGGTATAAAAATCAAAGAAAGGAAAGGCAACAAAGCCGTCAATTTTTTCTAATTTCTTTTCGAAAAACGACAAATTGCCGCGATCAGGGTTGGTCGCGTACAATTCGGCCAAAACCGGTATAAAGGCGTCGGACTCGTCGTTTTCCAGCGACCTGGAAGCGGCTTTTGCTGCTACAGGATCCAGTTTCAACAAGGCGGAGAGTGAAGCGCCAACTACACTGTATGCCTGTTCCGGCCCCATATTTTTTTGAAAAACCGGAATGTATTGTTTATCACCCGTACCCGACAGGATGGTTATCGCCGTAGAACGAACACCGGGGTCGGGATCGGATTCGGCCAGGCGAACGATCATTGGCAAAGTGCCCAGTACCGCCGGGTCTTCAGCCACGATGGCACGCTGGCGGATACCGTGGTATTTATCGTTCAATGCCTCCTTGAAAATATCATTGGAAACCTCTGATGGCTGCGCCTGCAAGGCCTCAAGCGCCTCCATGCGATCGCGGAAAAGCGGGGCGTTGCGGTACATAAACGCCCATTCTTCCGGCGAATGGTAGTCGTTTTTCTGACAAAGCAGGGTTTTTGTCGCATCAAAATTGATCAATGCCGGACGTGTGGGGCTGTCAAAGGTAAATGTCTGGTTGCGCCGGGTAATCCGGATCTTTTCACGGCGCGACTTGCCGGAGGCGTCGTAAATGTCAACATAAACCGGTAATTCAAACACACGCGTCACATCGCGGCCGTCCTGGGTTTGGGCAACCGATACGCTTGCTTTTTTGCTCGATTCATCCCAGGTATACTGGATATCGAGCAGCGGATGTCCCGCGCCGATGTACCACTGGTTGAAAAACCAGTTGAGATCCTGACCGGTTATGTCCTCAAACGCCAGTCGCAGTTCGTGTACCTCCACATCGGTGTACTCATTCTTTTTCAAATAACGGTTCAGCGCGGCAAAAAATGCCTCGTCGCCCACTTGCTCACGCAGCATGTGCAGTACGCAGCCCCCCTTGTTGTAGGAGTGCGCGTCGAACATGGATTCGCGGTCGTCGTAGCCAAAGTGGATGAGGGGGTGCCCGCCGTCGCCGGCCGAATAGAAATAGCCTTGTTGCTCGGTCATCAGGTGATCATCGGCGGCATCTCGACCGTGTTTGTGCTCCATCCAGAGGTATTCGGAGTAATTGGCGAAACCTTCGTTGAGTGTCAGATTGGCCCAGCTTTCGGTAGTCACCAGATCGCCAAACCAATGGTGAAACATCTCGTGCGCTACCACCTTTTCGTTGGTGAGATGGTCGTCGAGCAACTCACGTTTGGTTTTCTGCATGAATTCGCCAAAAATCACCGCCGTGGTATTTTCCATGGCGCCACTTACATAATCGCGTACAACGACCTGTGCAAACTTCGACCAGGGGTAAGGGTAGTTGAGTTTATTGGAAAAGAAATCGAGCATTTCCACGGTGTGCGGATAAATATCGCGGGCATACGGCTCGAATTTGGGCTCCACATAATAATCCACGTCAATACCGCGCCATTTGTCTTTCACCACAGCATACTCGCCGATGGCCATCATGAAGAGATAAGGCGCGTGTGGCTTATCCATTTTCCAGTAATCGGTGCGGGTACCGTCGGGGTTCTTTTTCGAAGAAACCAGCACGCCGTTGGAAAGGGTTTTGAACTTGTCCTGCACGGTCAGGTACATTTCCTGGGTGCAACGTTCGTTGGGCTTGTCAACGGTTGGCATCCAGTACGAGTTGCTTTCGGTTTCCCCCTGGGTCCAGATTTGCATGGGTTTTTCCTTGTCCGCCCCGTCGGCATTGATGAAGTACAAGCCCTTGTCGGCTGTAATGGCTGCCGAGCCGCCGAATGATTCGCGTTCGTCGGGTTTGGCGGTATAGGTGATAACAAGTTTGAATTCTTCGTTGCGGGTATAGGTTTTACCGAGGTGGACAGTAAGTTGCTCGTTGTTATAATCCCGTTTCAGCGCGTCGTTTTTGCCGTCAAAAGTTACCGAATGGATATCGAAGTTCTTGGCGTCGAGCGTCACTTTGTCGGTGGCATAAAACCAGGGGCGAAGGGTGAGGGTGGCTTTGCCGTTGGCGCGTTTTTTGGCCCAGTCGAACGAAAGTTCCACTTTGGTATGAACCAGATCCACTTCGAATGTATGCGAAGGGTTATAGGGGCGCAGGGTATCCAGGTCTTCGGGTGAAACCGTGATTTCATCAAATTTATATTCCAGCGGCAGGTCGGCGTCGCCTTCGCCCATGAGGGGTTTGCCCATGGTATCCCATACCGCCGGTTCGGAAGGCGGCGGGGGCGGTGTGTCGGTAATTTTAGGCGCGCTTTTGGGCGTGCAGGCAAGGTAAAAGAAGAAGGCCGCGAACGTTGCGGTTGAAAACAGATATTTCATGTATGTAAGTGAATGTTGGGAATGCGAATGGGAGAACGGGTACCGATTGCGTTCTTCTGCGAAAAACCGGCATGACCAAGCGATAGCTGAAACGGAATAATGAGAAACTGTGAGGCGGTCAAAAAACTTTAGACAGCCTCAATTTAAAAAAGTGTCGCAAAGTTAGCCCTGAGTTCCGACTTTTGCCCTGTTTTCGGCCAAAGACGGTACAGAACGCAGTTTCGCCCGTTCCATTTGCTTTAACGCCGGTTTTTTTCTCTGTTCAATATGTCTTCCATTCTCTTCCGTAACGCCCGCCTGGTCAACCGGGGCGCCATCCGTGAAACGGATTTGCTTGTTCAAAACGGCCGCATCGCGCGTATTGACCGCGCTATCAGCGCCCACGCCGATATCGAGATTGATGCCGCCGGAAAAATATTGATGCCCGGCATCATTGATGATCAGGTGCATTTTCGCGAACCCGGACTGACCCACAAAGCCAATATCGCCACCGAAAGCCGGGCTGCCGTGGCAGGCGGGGTAACGTCGTTTATGGAAATGCCCAATGTAAACCCGCCCAGCGTGACGCAGGAATTACTCGAAGAAAAATACCGGATCGCCGCCCGGACTTCGCTCGCCAATTACTCCTTCTACATGGGCGCCACCAACGACAACCTCGAAGAAGTGCTGCGCACCAACCGCGACAACGTGTGCGGTATCAAAATTTTTATGGGCAGCAGCACCGGCAACATGCTCGTTGACGCGCCGCAAACTCTCGAACGCATCTTCGCCGAATCGCCGCTTCTGATCGCTACACACTGTGAAGACGAAGCCACCGTGTGTGAAAACCTCGCCCGCTATAAAGCCCTGCACGGCGACCGGATGACCGCCGAATATCATCCCCTCATTCGCGACGAACAAGCCTGCCTGCGCTCCTCCTCGATGGCTGTTGATATGGCCCGGCGCCATGGAACCCGCCTCCACATCCTGCATATCAGCACCCGCGACGAACTGGCCCTTTTCCGCAACGACATTCCGTTGAAGGACAAAAAAATCACGGCGGAAGTATGCGTCCATCACCTCTATTTTTCTGCGGAAGATTATGCTGCGCTGGGCAATCAGATCAAATGCAACCCCGCCATCAAGGGCCCTGAGCACCGCGCCGCCCTGTTGCCGGCCCTGCTCGACGACCGGCTCGATGTGATCGCCACCGACCATGCCCCACATACCCGGGAAGAAAAATCGCAGCCTTATTTACAGGCGCCTGCCGGTTTGCCGCTGATCCAGCATACGCTGAACGTGATGCTCGAATTTTACCATGCCGGACAAATTTCACTCGAAAAAATCGTGGAAAAAATGTGCCACGCACCGGCGATTGCCTTTCGGGTGGCCGAACGCGGTTTTGCCGATGAGGGCGCCTGGGCCGATCTGGTCTTGCTCGACCCCGATCAGGCATGGACTGTTCAGTCCGACAATATTTTGTACAAATGCGGTTGGTCGCCTTTTGCCGGGCATACCTTTCGCGGCAAGGTGTTGAGTACGGTAGTGAGCGGCCACCTGGCCTGGCACAACGACCAGCTCCGCGAAGGAAAAACCGGTGAAAGATTGCGGTTTGTGTGAGCAGGAAAACCGGGATGTACCCGGATTTTAGTGGATTTGTCCGAAAAGATTTTCGCCAACTACGTTGCGTTGATAATATTTCAGTTGGTATTTATCGCGCCATCCCGAAGGCGTGTATTGTTACGACGCTTTTGACAAAAAAACTCCTCGTCGCTTGTGCCGACGAGGAGAGATAGTTTTTGGACATGCCTGAATAGTATGATAAATTTAGAAAGGGTACACATTTTTCCGGCAACAAACCGGGTTTAGTTCTTTGATATATCGGAAAAGAAAAATGGAGGGGAAATTTGTGTTTCTCACGCATAAATCCCCCCTTCCATGCGCCGAAGCGCCCACAAAGATATTCTC
>JANRLZ010000563.1:0-11759 GCA_033762055.1 Saprospiraceae bacterium | reverse complement strand
TGCGATTTATTCGACAAATATGCAAACAAGACAGCCCGGCAATTTGAGATACCGGTTCATAAGAAACCGTTTTAATACTTCCTCCGGTTTTAGGGGAGAGGGATAGACGGTGGCCGTGGAGCAAAGGTTGCAAAAACATTGCGAATTGCCACTCGCCGACAAGCCCAAATAAGTACTTTGACTACCTTTGCCTCCGAACAGCCGTGTGAAAGGGAATTTTTGATCACTTTTTTGCATTTTTATCCGTGAAATTCAAATACTTGTGTGGAAAAAATGCAACGATTCCCCTTCGCAACTGTTACCTGTTTACTCAAATTCAATCTTAAAAAATTTCTCTCCATGAAAAAAGGGTTTCTATTCCTCTTTTTTACCGCCGCATCCGCCGTTTACCTGTTTGCACAACAGGCGCAACCGCATGTTTGCGGCAATGCACAGGACCAATTGGAAATCATGCCGCGCCTCCGCGAAAACAAGGTTGCCATGGAAGCCGCCCGCGCCACCGCTGAAGAACGCACTGGTACCCAATACGTCCCTATCCATTTTCACCTTGTAGGCGACGACAACGGCGGCGGCAAACACAAGGAAATCAAAATTCTGGAACAACTCTGCGCGCTCAACGCAGCCTACGAACCAGTCAACATCCAGTTCTACCTGAGCGAACATACCAACCCCGCGTACGGCTTGTTCAACAAGTCCATCAACAACGATAATGTGTACAATAACCAGTCGAACGCATTGCTGATGAACCTGCGCCGTCACCCGAACGCCATCAATGTGTATGTGGTGCAGGAACCGACTTCCGGCAACAACAACCCGGGCATCGTACTGGCTTATTACAGCCCCCTGCACGACTGGATCGTGAGCCGTAAAACTGAAACCAACGGCAACCAGCCCAACAGCACCATGCCGCACGAAGTAGGTCACTTCTTCAGTCTGCCCCACACCTTCTTTGGTTACGAGCCCAATCCCTTCGACGCCGCCGACCCCACCTGGCCCAACGCGCCGGTCATCGCGCCGGTCGGACAAGGCGTAACCACCGAACGGCAGAACGGCACCAACTGCGCTACCGCCGCCGACGAAATCTGCGACACGCCGCCCGATTACAACTTCGGCCTCATCACCAACGGCTGTGTGTACAGCGCCGGCGCCCGCGATCCGCTGGGTACGACTGTAACGCCTATGGAAGAAAACTATATGGGCTATTTCAACGGCTGTAACTACGCCTTTACCCAGGATCAGATGGACATTATGAATGCCGATCTGAACAGCAGCTCGCGCAATTACCTCGACAACTCCTTCGTGCCCACGGCTACGGAGATCGTCACACCCACCAACCTGCAGATCGCCCCGGCCCAGGGCAGCACCACGCCCTACTACAACAGCGTACTGCTCGAGTGGGAAAGCGTACCGGGCGCTACACACTACCTGCTGGAAGTGGATATTATCTCATCGTTCGGCACGACCGGCGCACAAACTTTTGTTGAAACCGGTACCAGCAAATTGATGACCAACCTCCAGGCCAACAAAACCTACTACTGGCGGGTCAAGCCCTTCAATTTGCATGTGGGCTGCGCCGCGCCGCGTTCGCAAAACTTTAAAACGCCGAATACAGCGCTTTCCACCGACGAAATCGAAGGCCTCAGCAACTGGCAAATATCGCCCAACCCGGTGAAAGGCAACAGCGCCATGCTGAGCATCCTGACTGAGCGCAACCTCGAAGCCTCGGTGCGCATCACCGATGCCGCCGGCCGCACGGTTTCGATCCAGCACGGCGTTTCATTCCCGCAGGGCGAATCCACCTACGAACTGCAAACCGGTGGTCTTGCCAACGGTCTGTACTTCGTTTCGCTCGAAAGCGGCCAGGGCCGCAATGTGCGCAAACTGAGCATCCTGCGTTGATTTTTCACATCGAATTATTCGAAAGCCTCGCATCCTTCCCACCGATGCGAGGCTTTCTTTTTGGGTAAATCGCGTACATTGGCGCTCCAATTCGGAAGAATTGAAGATTTTTCCGGCTTTTAGCAGGCCCCATTTGAGCTGCAAAATCTGTCTGTATTGAATACCGAAGAGATGTCCTTGTTTTGAGGTGAAAAAGGAAAATACATTTGTACTTTCAAATATTAAGGAACGATTTTCTTATCTGATTTTTTCACCAAATATATTTCCAGTCATGAAGAACTTTATTCACCCTATGCTCCATGCTCTGCGCCGGCCAATTCCTCAGAATTCCCGTACTTGCCTTGCGGGGGGGGGGGCATAGCCCCGGTCGCCGCCAAATTGCTCCTTTTTGAAAAAGCACTTCTCACGTTTTTGCTACTTGCAATGTGTTTTTCAAAGGTCGAAGCCCAAACTACCAATTCATTCATTTATCCCTCGCAGGTTTCAGTCAACAACCTTACTGCTAATCAAGCGTTTAGAAGGCAAAAATTATTGGCGCAGCCCACTACAAAGTCGCTGCAACTTGTTGAGGTGAACAACCTCTTTCCCATCCTGAGCAACGGATTTCTCCCATTGATTCTCCCAAATACGACAGCAGGGTATCTTTTCTCTACCAACTACATTCGCACCTATCCCAATGGGGATTATACCTGGTCCGGGGAATTGCATTCAACCGAATTCTGCGATAACGGAACACCGGAGAATGAATGCTTTGGCGGTAGTTTTATGGCTATGAAAAAGGATGGGCAAACGTTTGGCGAACTTTGGTTGGACACCAGCTTCTACCAAATTCGGGACTTGGGCGAGGGCGTTTCGGCGTTTATTGAAATTGACAAGACTGAATTGACAAATGGTTGCATCACTCCTTCTGCCCCGTTTTCCGGCGGTCAGGGGCCGGAAGATAACCCTCCGCTTTGCCCGGTTCGCATATTAATTCTCTACACTCAAGCTGCCCTCGATGCCAACCCGGATATTGTAGCTATTGCAAATGCTGGTATTGAAACTACAAAAATTGCATTGAGAAATAGTGAGGTCACCGAAAATCAGCTGGGTGTTACATTGGCAGGTGTTCAAGCGTTGACAACGGGAGAGTGGTCTGAAACTGACAACTTAAGTGCTGATATCTCTACCTTGGCTGGAAACCCGGCTATTGCGGGGTATCGTATGCAATATAATGCAGATTTGGTATTCATTCTTACAGCCGGCGGATATACTACAGGCACAGGAGCAGTTGTCAACTTTGGCGATACGCCTGCCGATGTAGCAACCGCATTTGCGATCGTGGAAGCAAACGCCGCTACGGCCCCCCGATACACCTTCGCCCACGAATTCGGACATCTGTTTGGAGCAAGACATGAAGGGACTGATTTGTGCGCTCAATATGGAGACGATTCAGGTTTGCAGGATGCCCACGGGTATCATTTCAGTAAATGGTTTAACTTTTTTGGCATTATTGAGCGGAGGGACTATTACACGATTATGGACACGAGATGCTTTAATATTCATGCGGCGCGAATTCAACACTATTCAAATCCGGATGTTGAGTACAAGAACAAAAAAACAGGCAGGGTTGACAAAAACAACAATGCCAAGGTGCTGAGAGATGCTACCTGTAGAATTTCAGTCTATGTTATCTCGAATGATGTTCATGTAAGCATCAGCGGTGAAGAACAGGGTTGCCCCAATACTATCATTGGCCTTCTGGCCCATATTTCCGGGAACGAACCTGTTGGGCCTTACATACTGAAATGGGAGGCCACCTACGACTGGAATACATGGTTTACGCTTTCAGAAGGTTTAGGGCCGAATTACCTGACTTGTAACATCCCGGTACCGGAAAATGCAGGCGACAAAATAACGGTTCGACTCACCCTGACCACTCCCGCTGGCAATCAAGTATTTGCGTGGCATGAAATCAGATCCGTTGACAACGGAGGCTGCCCCCAGGAACGCCCGTCAGGTAATCGCTTCGGTCTGCTTTCAGATGAAGACATCAATATTTTCCCCAACCCTAACAATGGCGTGATGACATTGACGGTGAAAAATGCGAAAGGAAGTTGTGTTAGCTTCTCCGTAATTAATTCATTCGGACAAGTCATTTACGAGCAACCATGCGCATTTACCGATGCCGATGTTTTCCAGTCCGTGATAAATTTGCCCAATGTGGCCTCCGGCTTTTACTGGTTCAAAATCAGACACGGCGAAAAAGTCACTTTGGCTAAAATTTTTGTCACCCATTAATTTCGAATCCTTCATACAGATGCTTACGTATGCGCTGTATGAAGGATTTTCATTGAAAAATCATTGTTATGAAATTTCACACAGCAACATTCGCCTTTTTTTGCTCGCTGCTGCTCTCTTCCTGCGACAAAACGTATCCGCTGCCCACGATAGAAGAACTGGGTTACTGGGGTAGTGCCAGTGCTATCAGAAATAACATGTCCTGGACAGGCGCCCCTATTTCGGTGGCGATAGATAATGACTATCAGGGCAAAGGATTTCAAATAAGTATTGACTCCCTCGACAAGTACGGAATCCCGCAAGAGTCGTTGACTTTTTCAAAAGTTCCTTTTCAGCCGGGTAAAAGTTACCTTTTTGACACCTACCAGCAGACAGACGACGGGCTGGTAGGTGCGCACTATTTTATTCTGGACGACGATGTGCTGATTGGCAGCTACAAAGTAGTGGAAGACAGTACGAGTTTTATCACATTGACATCGTATGATTCAACATCCAGAGAGTTGAAAGGGATATTTGAAGCCACATTTGTTGTAGAACACCGTCCCGACCCGACTTATCCCGATACCATCCGGTTTCGAAACGGGCATTTTCATACGAGGCTGAAAGATTGAATGAACGTCGGCACCTGAATATTTTTGTTTCCCACAGATTTTCGCAAATTAATAGCAGATTCCGCAGACAATACATCTATCCAAATCTGCGAAACAATCAGCGCTCATCTGCGGGAAAAAATGTAGTGTGAGCCTTGCATCATCACCCCGATGCGAGGCTTTCTTTTTGGGTAAATCGCGTACATTGGCGCTCCAATTCGGGATCCATGTCGTTTCATCACCGCTTTCTTTTCATCCTCGCTGGTTGCGCCTGCTTTTTCGCGCCTGATATGGCGGCGCAATCGCTGCGTTCGGATACGGTACCCATACCCGGCACGGCTGTTTCTTTTAAGATGAACCTGCTTCCGGGTGGTGTTTTTCAAATGGGCAGCACCGAAACGGAATCCGGACGGGAGGCCGACGAAGGTCAACACCTGGTAACGCTTGATTCCTTCTGGATCGGTGTTTGCGAAGTAACCTGGGATGAATTTTACTGTTTTCAGTTTCGCCATTTTGATTCCGATAGCGCCGGCAATGCGCCTGATTTTCAGGCTGATGCCGTAGCGCGCCCCTCTCCGCCCTATTTTGATTTCACCTACGGCCGCGGTCGCGCAGGCGGTTTTCCGGCTGCAACCATGACCCAGCAGTCGGCCCTGCGCTACTGCCGCTGGCTGAGCGATAAAACCGGCGATCTCTACCGCCTTCCCACCGAAGCAGAATGGGAATACGCATGTCGGGCCGGTACAAAAAGCGCCTATTCCTGGGGCGATGATCCCAAACAGGCCGGCGATTACGCCTGGTTTTACGACAACAGCGCGGGATCGTACCAAAAAACCGGCGCCAAGAAGCCCAATGCCTGGGGATTGTACGATATGCACGGCAATGTAGCGGAGTGGACGCTCGACTTTTACACGACCGATTATTTTCAACGCCTCGATTCAAATGCGGTAAATCCGGTCATTTATCCCCTGAAAAAACACGCCCGCACGGTGCGTGGTGGTAGTTTTGAAGACTATGCCCCCCAACTTCGCTGCGCCGACCGCCGGAAAAGCGACCCGAAATGGCAAGCCCGCGATCCGCAGATACCCAAAAGCAAATGGTGGAATCCTGATTCTCCCTTTGTCGGGTTCCGGCTCGTCCGGGAAACCAACCCGCGCAGCAAAGCCGAACGCGACGCTTTTTTCGATAAAGCCATCAAAGACTGAAAACCCGCACTGCAATGACGCAATTGTTCCAGAAATCATGGTTGCCGCCACTTGTTTTAGCCCTGGCCGCGATCACCGTTTATGCCGCATCGGTATCCAATGATTTTGTTTTTTTCGACGACGACAAAGCCATTTTGTACAACACTGCGCTGCAAAACCCTTCCATCGGCAAATTTTTTTCCGGACAAAACCTCGGCATGTATGCCCCCCTGAGCTGGATGGCTTACTGGGTGGGACATGGTATCTCGGGCAAGGAAGCCTGGGGCTACCATTTGCTGGGTCTGTTGTTGCATGCCCTGAATGCGGGACTGGTATTTCTTTTTTTAAAACGTCTGAGCGGGCGGGACTGGGCGGCATTTTTTGCTGCGATCCTGTTTGCCGTACATCCGGTACAGGTAGAAGCGGTGAGCTGGGCGGCTGCGCTCAGCACGGTGTTGTTTTCCACGTTTTATCTGTGCAGCCTGCTGGCATACCTGCAATGGAAAAACGAACTGCGTGTGTCGTGGCTGCTGCTTTCGCTGGGTGCATTTCTGGCGGCTTGTTTGTCCAAATCGGCGGCAGTGACCCTGCCCCTGGTGCTATTGGCGGTTGATTATTACCTGGATACCAAAAAAGGAACCCTGAATCTGGTGCGACCTGTGCTGCAAAAAATTCCATTTTTTGCCCTGGCGCTGTTGTTCGGTCTGTACACCTTTTCCACCCGTGAAAGCGAAGGCCATAATATCGAAGCGGCTTCTGCGGCATTTACGCTGGCCGACCGTTTTTTTATGGTATGCCAGACCCTGCTTTTTTATCCGGTTAAATTGCTGGTACCGCTGGGGTTTTCCGTCTCCTACCCTTTTGTTAAAACAGACGGCGTTTGGGGAACAGCATACTTTGCAGCGCCCCTGATTTTGCTTGCGTTGGCTTTTTTGATCTGGAAAAAAGGCCGGAACCAGCCGGATTTGCTGCTGGGGTTGGCCTTGTACCTGTTGCCGCTTTCCGTGATGCTGCCATTTCGGACGGTGGGCAGTTTTGAGTTGCGCTCCGATCGTTATGTTTATTTGTCCTGCGTGGGCTTGTTCTTTCTTGCGGGAATTTTTCTGGAAAAAACAAAACCGGTGTTGCGCAATACCGTATTAGCGGGCCTGGCCCTTGTATTGGGTTTTTTGGCGTTCCGCCAAACGACGGTCTGGAAAAACGGGGTCGCACTATTTGAAAACTGCACCGAAAAGACGCCCGAATCTTCGCTTTGCCAGTGTAATTTGGCGTATAATCAATTAATTTCCAATGACTTCCAGGGCGCGGCCAAACATTACTCCGATGCGCTGGAATACGATCCTTCCACCGTAGAAGCCTACAATGGCCGCGGACAAGCCTACTTTCAGTTGCGTAAATACCCCGAAGCGCTGGCCGATTTTAACAAAGCCATCGAGGCAGGCATTGTGACGCCGAAGTTGTTTTTAAACCGGGGCAAATGCCTGGTCATCCTCAACCGTCCCGCCGAGGCGATTCCGGATTTGAACCGCAGTCTCGAACTGGAAGGCAAATCGGCGGAAACCTGGTACTTCCGGGCCGTTGCACGGGAAAAAACGGGCGATTTGCCCAACGCCGTCGCCGATTACAGCGAAGCGCTGAAACTCAACCCGAATTACGTGGAAGCATTGGTCAACCGCGGATTGTTATACGCCAAGTCGGAGCGTTTCGCTGAAGCCATTGCCGATTATTCAGCAGCGCTGAATATTGCCGCGCCACAGGTGCAGCCCATGATCCTGAATAACCGCGCGTTTGCGCAAATGAAAACAGGAAAACTGGAAGCCGCCTTGCAAGACGTCGGTAAAGCGTTGGAAATCAATCCGAATTACCCTTTCGCATACAATACCCGCGCAGCAATTTATCAGCAAATGGGCCAGCCGGCCAAGGCCCAGGCGGATCAGGAGAAAGTCCGGCAATTGCAAGGGAAATAGCCGAGGGCTTCAAGTCGTATAACAGGGGCCAAGGAATGATCATATCCTAATTATTTGATCGTTCCTAAGAGAGCCCGATGTTGCCGTTGTCGTCGGCCTGTAATTTTCCTTCATCGAGCAGGTATTGCAAGACCTGGGCGACGGCGTCCTGCTTTTTGAGGGCAAAAGCTTGCAAAATTTCCTCAAAGGGCAGCGCTTCGTGCCGGACTACACTGCGGATTTTTTTCTCATAGGTTTCAAAAACGGCATTTCCCAGGTCGTTTTTATGCCGTCCGGTACAAACATCGCAGATGCCGCAGGGCGGGCTGTCGGGTTCATCGAAATAGGCAAGTAATTGGCGGCTGCGGCACTGTCGGCGTTCGGCATAAGCAATGGCATGTTCCATGCGCATTTCAGCGCGTTGTTGCCGGAATTTGAATTTTTCCAGGTCAATACCGAGATTTTCGGCAGCCACACGTTCGCGGGTGTAGGTAAGCTGGGGTTTTTCCTTGCGGGGTTCGTACAGGAGCATCCCTTCCTGTTGCGCGTTTAGTAACACTTTTTGCACTGTTTCAGCCGGCATTTTGGCGTATTTGCCCACCAGTGCTTCGCTGATGTCCACAAAATCAGTTTGCAATCCCGGATAGGCGCGCAACAGGGTTTTCAAAACGGTATCAGCCTGTTTATTCCGCAATTGATAATCGTATAATGCCTCTCTCGACGCCGTCACATGCGCCCGCGCGGGCGAAGCGGCGGCGTCGCTGAGTGAAATCCAGCCTTCCTGCTCCAGCAAACGCAAGGCCGCATGGGTGGGCGCCTGCTCGAGTTTGTAGGCATTGCAGAAATGCGCCAGATCAAAATCAAAACTTTCGCCCAACCCGGCGCCGACAGCCAGTTGGGTATAACTGCCCAGCGCGCGATATACCACGCGCAGCGCTTCGAGCGACGGATAGGCTGTTTTTAGATTAAAACGCAACGAAGCGGCATCCGCCGGGGTGTACAGGAGGGTGGCATACGATTTGAGTCCGTCGCGCCCCCCCCGGCCGGCCTCTTGAAAGTAGGCTTCCAGTGTGTCGGGCAAATTCAAATGCACCACTATGCGCACATCCGGTTTGTCAATACCCATGCCGAAAGCATTGGTGCAGCAAATGATCCGGATTTTGCCGGTAATCCAGGCATCCTGCCGGTCATTTCGTTCATCTCCTGTCAGTCCGGCGTGGTAATAATCTGCCTGTATCCCGTTTTTGCTCAAAAAATGCGCAAGTTCTTTGGTTTCGCCACGGCTGCGGGCATATACGATACCACTGCCCGGGACGCGCCGCAGGATGTCGATCAATTTTTCGCGTTTTTTATCTTCGTACAATACCGAGTACGAGAGGTTGCTGCGCATAAAACTTCGCCGAAAAACATTGGGCGCGCGGAAGGCCAGTTTTTCCTGAATATCGGCCAACACTTCGGAAGTAGCCGTAGCGGTCAGCGCCAGCACCGGCGTTTTGGGCAGGATTTCGCGCAAGGCTGCAATTTGCAAATAGGGAGGGCGAAAGTCGTAGCCCCACTGGCTGATACAATGCGCTTCATCCACCGCAATCAGGTTGACGTTCATGCGCTGGATACGGGCCCGTGCCATCTCGGTTTGCAGGCGTTCGGGACTGAGGTACAACAACTTATACTGGCCGTTGCAGGCATTTTCAAAAACAATGTCAATTTGTCGCTGACTCATGCCCGAATACAGGGCTGCGGCCGGAATGCCGCGTCGTTCGAGGTTGTACACCTGATCTTTCATCAGCGCGATGAGTGGAGAAACCACGATACAAATTCCCGCTTGCGCCAGGGCAGGCACCTGAAAACACACCGATTTCCCGCCCCCGGTAGGCAACAGCGCCAGGGTATCGCGCCCTTCCAGCACCGAATGAACGATGTCTTCCTGCATGGGTCGGAAGTCGGAATACCCCCAGTATTGTTGAAGAATGGCGCGTGGAGAAGACATTTGACTTTTGGCTGTCAAAACCGCCGTACCGATTCAATGATGTAGAGCGGACGATTTTTTATTTCACTGTAAATATTCGAGAGGTAGATGGACATCACGTAAAGAATCAGGCAGGTGAGCGCAAAAAAAACTGACATGAGTACAACCAGAAACGCCCAGCCGGAGAGACTTTCCACGTGTTCGCCAAAGATGTCCACATTGGTGAGTTTCACTTTTACGGCATTAAAGGTGGCTACGCCGGCCACCAGCACGGAAAATAGAAAAATCCAGAGCAAAAGGCTGCGCAGGAAAGTGGTAAAAGAGGTGACGGCTACCAGGGCGGTTCGGAATTGTTCGCCAAAACGCGCTTCCGGATCGGGGTGTAGCGGTTCGCTGACGGGCAGGTAGCCGGTATTATAACCGACCAGGGCGTAGTTGGCTTTCAAATAGCGGCTGTTTTCACGCAGGCGCAGCAAGGAATTGAGGGCGCGCCGACTGATGATGCGGGTGTGATGCGCCCAGGGGTCAATACGCAACTGAGAATATCGGCGCAGGATAAAGTAAAAGATCCGGTACAAGATGCGCAATGCGAAGGAGAGGCGGCGTTCTTTGGCGCGGAGATAAACGATGTCTTTGCCGGTCTGGGTTTGTTCCCAGAGTTGGGTTACCAATTGGGGTTTTTCCAGAAAATCAAATTCAAAAACCACGGTATAATCGCCATTAGCGCGATCGAGTCCGGCAAGAATGGCATTGTCGCGATTCACCGGGGCACTGAGATGCAGCAGAAAAATGTTTTTTCGCAAATCTTCCGGCAATGGCCGTATGGCTGCATCAATGCTGTCAAGGTCGCATCCGTTGTTGACCAGTACAAATTCAAAATGGCTGAACTGTGCCGATAGTTCCCTGTAAAGCCCGCTCAACCAGTGCGGCAATTGCCGCACTTCGCGCTGCGATTGCAACACGCCCACCAGCGAGATAAAAGAGGAATGTACAGGCATGGCGATTGGTTCGATCTTCAAAAATACGATTTAATTCTTAATTTTTCAAATAGAAAAAAGTGGTTTTTCCGTAGTCCGTCCATCGTCCTACAAATCGGCAAAGAACTGTCGCAGGAGGGTGGCATCTTTGGCTTTGATGCGCCCGGAGAGGATGAGGCGCAGTTCACGGCGGCGGGCGGCGCTTTCGTAAAGTTGTTGTTCGTCGTGCGAAAGCGGCAGTAGCGGCGGCACCGGCACGGGATTTTTCTTTTTGTCGTCGAGCGCAACAAACGTAAAATAGGCATGGTTGCAACGCCGGGGAGACTGGCCTTTGATGTTATTGGCAAAGACCTCGACATAGATCTCAACCGAAGTATTGAAGGCACGGGTCACACTTGCTTCAAGGGTGATTACATCGCCGAGAAAAATCGGGTTCTGAAAAGAAATATGGTCAACAGCAGCGGTTACAACCTGCGCTTCACAGTGTTTGCCTGCACAAATGGCGCTCACGATATCCATCCAGCGCATCAAATAGCCGCCCATGAGATGTCCCATCGGGTTGGTGTCGTTCGGCATGATGAGTTCGGTCATCACGGTTTTGCTGTCGGCTACTTTTTTGGGGGCAGGTGTTGTTTTTTTTGCCATAATAAGCGGTTGATGAGGGTTGATGAGGGTTGATAAAGTTTAGGAGGGTATATATTGGTTTATGAGGATTTATAAGGGTTAATGAGGGTTTAGGAGGCTATGGTATCCCATCAACCATTATAAACCCTATTGATTACCCACAAAACCAGCAAACGAGTTCTTTGACAGATTGTTAAGTAAGCAAAATTTTGTAGCGATGAAAAAAAACGGAAATACACTCAATCCATATTTGGGGATAGGCGCTTGGAAAAACGGTTCCAACTCGTGTGCGA
>JANRLZ010000562.1:0-2985 GCA_033762055.1 Saprospiraceae bacterium | reverse complement strand
GCGGTAAACCCGGACCGGTGATCGGGCTTCGCGCCGACATGGATGCGCTGCCGGTTACCGAGCGGGTCAACATCCCGTTTAAATCAACCGTCACCAGCGAATACAACGGCGAACAGGTAGGCGTTATGCACGCTTGCGGACACGATGCGCATGTGGCTATCATGATGGGCGTGGCCGAAGTATTGTCGAAAATGCGCGATCAACTGTCTGGCACTGTAGTCTTTGTATTCCAGCCTGCCGAAGAAGGCCCTCCGGGCAATGAAGAAGGCGGCGCACCGCTGATGATCAAGGAAGGATTGCTCGAAGACACCAAAATGGAGGTCATGTTCGGTCTTCATATCAATTCGGCCACAGAAGTTGGGAAAATCAAATACCGGGCGGGCGGCATGATGGCGGCCTCCGACTGGTTTTATATTTCCGTACACGGCAAACAAACGCATGGTTCGGCGCCCTGGAGCGGCATTGACCCGATTGTGGTAAGCGCCGAAATCATACAGGGATTGCAGACTATTGTAAGCCGCCAGGTGGATTTGACAGAGTTCCCGGCGGTGATTACCGTGGGCAAAATTGAAAGCGGCGTACGCGCCAACATTATACCCGAACTGGCCGAAATGGTGGGAACCATTCGTACGCTGGATACGGCGATGCAACGGCAGATACACCTTAAAATGGAACGCACCGTCAAATACATTGCCGAAAGCGCCGGCGCCAACGCCGAAATACGAATTGAAAACAAAACGCCCGTCACTTACAATAACCCCGAATTGACCGCCTGGGCCCTCCCCTCGCTACAGGAAGCCGCCGGCGCTGCCAATGTAACAGAAAACAAAGCCCGAACCGGCGCTGAAGATTTTGGCTTTTTTGCCCAGAAAATCCCCTGCTTCTACTTTTTCCTCGGCGGCATGCCCAAAGGAGGCGACTCGAAAACAGCACCTGCCCACCATACGCCCGATTTTTACATTGACGAAAGCGGTTTGAAACTCGGCGTCAAGTCATTCTGCTATCTGGTACTCGATTATTTTGCAAAAAAATAGGGTTTTCCCGCAGATGCCGCCGATTGCTTTCACAGAGATTTTTTGAATTTCAACCCCAAAAATACCTGCGTGAATCTGCGAAAGCAATCGGCGGCATCTGCGGGAAAAAAGTCCGATATCGGATTATCCATTATGACCAACAAACAAATTGCCCTGGCTTTCGACGAGCTCGCCAACCTCATGGAACTCCACGAGGAAGACCCTTTCCGTATTCGTTCGTATGCCAACGCCTACCTTACCCTGCGCAAACTCGATGCCCCTTTGTCCGATCTCTCGGAAACGGAATTAAAAGCGATCAAAGGCGTAGGGCCGGCCATTGCTACGAAAATACGCGAATTGCTGGAGGCCGGGAGAATGGAAACCCTCGAAAAATACCGTGCCCGCACCCCGCAAGGAGTCCGTGAAATGCTCGAAATCGGCGGTTTTGGCCCTAAAAAAGTGCGACAGGTCTGGCAGGAAATGGGCATTGAAGATCCGGGCGAACTGTGGTATGCCTGCAATGAAAACCGCTTGATTGAATACAAGGGGTTTGGACTAAAAACGCAGGAAGACCTCAAAAACAAACTCGATTATTTCTTCCGCAGCCGGGGAAAAAGGCACCTCGACACCGCATTGGCCGAGGCCGGGGCTTTGTGTTCGTTCTTGCATGAACATTTCCCCGCTGCTCCGATCGAAACGGTCGGCGAAGTGCGGCGTTGTTGTCCGGTAGTGGAATCGGTAGAAGTCCTGGCCGGTATTTCCGGCGATCTGGCGGCTGTTTTTGACAACAGCGAATTCAGTGTGGAACGCTCCGGCGAAGGAAAGTGGCAGTTGCGTCGCGGCGAAGGCGCTCCGGTGCTGCTACACACCTGTGATCCCGGAGATTTTGGTTCCAAATTGTTTAAATATACCGGCTCGACGGAGTTTCTCGACCGTTTTGTAAAAGAACACCCCGGTGTGGATTTTAAAAACCTGAGCGACGAAAAGGCAGTTTTTGATAAAGCGCAGCGCGCCTTCATCCCGCCGCCGCTGCGAGAAAATAGTGAAGTATTAAAATCGAATCTGCTGCCGTCGCTGATTGCCGACGCCGACCTTCGCGGTATTTTACACGTGCACACCACCTACAGCGACGGGTTGCATTCCCTGCGCGAGATGTGCGAATATGTGCGCGAACTCGGCTATGCTTATATAGGCATTACCGATCACAGTCAATCGGCATTTTATGCCAATGGTTTAAAACCCGACCGGGTGCTGGCACAGATGGAGGAAATAGACCGGTTGAATGAAGAAATGGCGCCGTTTCGAATACTAAAAGGCATTGAAAGCGATATCCTGAACGACGGTTCGCTGGACTACGAGGATGCCTTGCTGGAAAAATTTGATTTTGTCATTGCTTCGGTGCATTCCAACCTGCGCATGAATATTGAAAAAGCCACCGAACGGGTGCTGCGCGCCATAGCGCATCCTGCCACGACCATCCTGGGGCACCCGACGGGGCGTTTGTTGCTCAGTCGGGAAGGGTATCCACTTGATTGGGATGCGGTATTTGACGCCTGCGCCCGTCACCACGTAAGTATCGAACTCAATGCGCATCCACGACGCCTGGATATCGACTGGACGCTTATTCCCAAAGCCCTGGAAAAAGGGATTCGTATCAGCATCAACCCCGATGCGCACAGCAAAGACGGGGTTTTGCACACCCGATATGGCGTAATGGTCGCCCAAAAAGGCAGACTCACGGCAGCGAGCTGTTTGAATGCCATGCCGTTGGAGGATTGGTTGCGATAGCGCAAGGCGGTTGTTTGCCAAAAAATGCAGCAGGTAATTTTCGGTTTTTTTTAACGTGAGTTTTGGATAGGTTCGTTACAACCGAAATTAAATGATCGGGGATGATTGGAAAACCCTGGCATCGTGCTATACGGTTCTTTTTCCTTGATGAAAAAGAACCAAAAAATCAAGGCTGTATTCAAAT
>JANRLZ010000561.1:0-16021 GCA_033762055.1 Saprospiraceae bacterium | reverse complement strand
GAATGGAATGGCGCGATATTGAAAAGTATATCTACCGCGCCAATGGCGGAAAAGCGCAGTAAACCCGCCTTTTCTCTTTTTAAAAAAAGTCCGTGCCGGAATCGGCACGGACTTTTTTATTGGCACCCTCAATTCGAAATTTTAACCAACCGCAGCACCTGCATCCGGTTCGCTCCTCGAATTCCAACCCCGTAAATACCTGCCGGCAAATTACGTATGTCAATTCGTGCACTGTTTTTGCCTTCAACCGCACTGATTTGCCGGGCTATGATGACGCCTTTACCATCGGTAATTTCCAGAGTCAGGCGCGCCGGACCGGCCGACTCAAAGATCAATTCAACAAATTCAGTTGCAGGATTAGGATACAGACTGAATGGTCGTTGTTGCCCCTCCGTTTCTACACGGCGTCCTATGGCTGGTCGCTCGCAGGGCGCATTCAGTCCGCAATTTTCCCTGAATCGGTTGAGATTATCGAGGGCCGCGTTGAGCAAAGCGGGCAGTTCGGCATGGTGTCCTTCAAAACCTTGTAAATAACGATTGGCAAGCGCCAGCAGGTCGTTGACCGTAGCAAATTGCCCCAAATCTTTTTGCAAAGCATATTCCACCAGACACGGCGGCAGGTTCGCCAATAGTTGGTCGCCCAGATTGCGCTGATTGAATTCGGTATTATACCATAGATTCAATTGCAGTGCCAATACATTGGCAGCCAACTGATTATTCAACGTCCCGTCACTGTTCGACAAGTTTGAAGGCAAGGGACAAGTAAAGTCGCCGGTTGGTAAAAATCCGCAATGACCGCTTGCGAACAACATTTCCTGCACACAGGCCGGATCTGATGCAGATACCGTATGGTTGCCACCACCCGCTTTTACCGGACCATATTCGGCCAATAATTGTTCCAGCGCCTGGTTTACCGGAACATTTCCGATCATTCCACCAGGATCGCCCCAGGTAGCCTGGGATGCCGTGCAAAATTGCGTACAGATCCCGGTAGCCTTAAAAACAACCTGACAGGCATCGGTAGTCAGGCCGCATCGGTTCCGCGCCGTAATATGGTAACTGCGCCAGTCGCTCCCACCTTCCTCCGACAACACCTGCACGGAAGCCAGGCCATCCGGGCAATCACCCGTCAGGGAGGTTTGTATAAAAGCAAATAATTGCGACGGCGCCGGTATGTCATCCACACAGACGACATACAGGGTATCGGGACAAGTCAGCGTAGGCGTTGTGGTTTCGCGGACGTAAAACGCGCGCTCACAGATCGCCGTATTGTTGCATGCATCGGTGACTGCATAACGATAAGCCACAGTCATCGGGTAACCCGGGCAACCGGTCCCGATACGCCAGGTATCCTGCAGTCCGGCGCTTACGCCATTACAATCCCAGGCAACAAGCGAAGCCGGGTCGGGGGCAGGTACATCAGCCACACAGGTCAGGAATACGTTGTCGTTTGCGGGGCATTGGATGGTCGGCGGAGTATGGTCTTCAATGGAAAAGGTAGCCGTCGTTTTGTTCCAGTTGCCGCAAGCGTCTTTGATACGAAATTCGTACACTTTACTCCAGGTATTACCACAACCCTGTTTTTCCTGCAGCAGTAATTTTTCCATCCATACATTTCCACCGCAAGCATCTTCCGCTACGAGACCCGCATTGTTGTCGAGCCAATTGTAAAATGCCGATTCACCGTTGTCATCGGTTGCATCGCATTCCAGCGCCAGGTTTTGTGGCGGGGTTAAAAACTGTGGCGGCGTTTGATCCGTAACCCTGTAAGTGGCATCGCGGAATGCGCTGTTGCCGCACTGATCGGTAGCGATAAAGCGAATTTTTTGGGTAAATGTATTACCACATTGCTCGTTGTATGCAAGTAAACTGGTGGTAAATACAAATGGACTGCAATCGTCAGCGGATGCGCCGCCCTGCTGATCCAGGTATGTTTGGAAGTCGGTACTATTGGCTGAACCGCATTCAACTGTTCGATCCTCCGGGAGCGTCAGGAATTGTGGCGCCGTGTTGTCGGTGAGCGAAATAACCTGTGAAGCGGTTTTACTGTTTCCGCAAGCGTCGGTGGCTCGCCAGGTACGCGTCAGCATGGTGACAACAGGACAGATACCAGGTGTTCGTGTTTCGCCAAGATATTGAATACTGACCGGACCATTGCAGTTGTCAATCGCCGCTGGAACGCCGGGCGGAGGAACCAGATAACAGTCAACCGTAATATTGGCGGGTACAAAACTGAACACCGGGCCGCTTTGATCATTTACGCTGATTTCCTGGATACAATTTGCAGAGTTGCCGCAGGCATCAACAGCAAAATAACTGCGCCTGACGGTGAAGCGGTTTGCACAAGTCTGACCGACGATCAAATCGCCCGGAAAATTGAATACCGATACACTGCCCGGACAGTTATCGGTGGCTGTCACTTGCTGAATATTTGCAGCAGGAACTTCGCCTGCGCAGGAAACCGTTGCGTTGGGGGGGCAGGAAATTTGAGGAATTGAAAGGTCGCTTACCGTTATTGTCTGGATACAATTGGCTGAATTGCCGCAGGCATCCACAGCGAAATAACTGCGTCTGACGACAAAACGGTTGGGGCAAGTCTGGTTGATAATTTCGTCGCCCGGAAAACTAAACACCGATAGGGTGCCCAGACAATTGTCGGTAACTGTCACCTGCTGGATATTGGCCGGCGGCACATTGCCGGCACAGGAAACCGTAGTGTTGGGCGGACATGAAATTAATGGGTCTGTTTCATCACGCACTGCTATCGTTTGGGTGCAACTGGCGGTATTCCCGCAGATGTCTTCAGCGAAGAACCGACGGATGACATTAAATTTATTGGCGCAGGAAACATCCGCAATGATGTCATCTGAAAAAAGGGTTACGCTGATTTCGCCTTCGCAGTTATCACTGACAATTGCGGCATCCGGTTGAAAATCAGGCACTTCGGAAGCGCAGGACACCGTCATATCCGGGGGACAGACAATGACCGGATCTGTATTATCCAGCACCTGAACGGTATGTGAACAGGTACCGGTGTTACCGCAGGCGTCCGTTGCGATATAAGTCAGAATGCCTTCGTACTGGTTCTGACAGGTTTGTGAAAGCAAGTCAAACAAGATCTCGGTAACCGTAACCACTCCCGGGCAATTCGGATTGCTGACCGCATCAGGATTGGGTATCATTTCACTGTCGCAGTCAACTTCCAGGCGTGGGGGGCAAGCAAAAAACTCCCCTCCGTTGTTGGAGCATTCATTGACCGACGGGCCGGTGCCTATCAACGTACAAAAAACATCGGGCGACAAATCATCTTCAATAGTCGCCCTGATTTGGGTAATCTGTCCATTGGCACGCAATTTTACGCCGGTGAATGTATGGCTCAAGTTGGCGCCCGATGCAGCCGGCGTATTCATGCTAATCAGCACATCTGCGCCGGACAATACCAGACTCGAATTAGGGTGGGTATTCGAATAGAAAACCTCAACATTCACTGTAAAAAAATCATCATTCTCGTTTGCAGGTGTGCCATTGTCATCGCACTGGCCGATATTGCTGAAGGAAAAACCGATGATTTCGCAGGTAAATGAACAGGCGTACGCTGTTTCTCCATTGCCCGAGATCGTACAATTCGGGTCATCGTCATCGCTGACAGTAACTTCAAATTCGAGGTAATTGGGCTCGGGTAATGCTGAATTGCCATCGAGTTTCAAGGTAATTGGAGGGCCGTATGAAAGCCCGGTAGCAGGCAACCCGTTGAGTTGCAAAACTTCAATCGGCGTTGGAATGCCGGAAATGAAGGCAATGGCGCTCACCGAGTAGCCGGCGCCTAAAAAATTGCCGCCCGGATCAATACTAAACTGGGTAAAATCGTCTGTCAGGTCGTCTGGCGTGCCATTATCATTACAGGTAATGTTTTCTAATTGTATGTCCTGCAAATCGCATTGAGCAGACAAAAAAGTAAAACGTAACAAAAAAAAACCGGCTAAAAGAAGGATGTTTTTCATCATTGGGAATTGATTTGTATCAAAAGTGAATGTTTCATTCCCTTTGTGTTCCCAAGCAAAAAAACCTAACCTTTGCGCCGGCAAAAAGGATTGTTCTATGAATACGGACCCTTTGCCCAAGGCAAATGGCTGATAAACCGTGAAACTTTGTAAATATTCGATATTTGAAGCATGCAAATGCTTATTAATACTGTAAAACATCAGTTTTTCGCATGCAAAACGGCCTTAAACGACTCCCCTTTGTTCTCATGGCTTTGCTGGCCTGCGGCGCCTGGGGTATTATTTTATACAAAGCTCTGAATATTCCGGTTACCCACGATGAACTTGCCTCTGCCATCTACTACCCACAGTTCAGCGTATGGGAATTGATGATGTACCCGGATCCCTGGCCAAACAACCACATCCTCAATACGGTATTGACCAAAGGTTTTTTGTACCTGTTTGGCACCAACCAGGCCGCTCTCCGAATGACCAATGTACTGGGGTTCTGGATCTACGGGTATGCTGCCTTCCAAATTTGCCGAATCTTGTTTCCTCGCTTGCACTGGGTAATGCCCGGACTTTTTGCTCTTTTCCTGCTCAACCCTTTTCTTCTCGACTTTTTTTCTCTTTGCAGAGGTTATGGACTGTCTACAAGCCTGATTTTATTGTCATGCCTATTTGTTCTACAAGGCTTTAGTCGCCAATCATCCAACGCAATTTGGCGTGCATTAATCGCCAGTATGTTGGCAGCTTATGCCAATTTTACCGCACTTGTCTTTTGGGCAGCCGTCAGCTTACTTGTATTGATCTATTTTTTACAGTTTGAAAGAGAATACCGAAACAAGCGTCGCGCTCTTTTTTTTCTGGGAGTTGCCAGTGCCATTTACCTGTCACTCATTTATACCCCCTTGCACAAAATGCAAAGCACGAACCAGTTTAAATATTGGCAATCGGACGGTTTTTTTAACGAAACGATCATTAGCCTGGTGGATAACTCGATGTACGGTTCGAAAATGATCGATGTCCCGTTTGAATATTTAGGAATGGCCGCTATTCTGTTTTTCTTTTCTCTGGGCGCCTATGTGTTTTATTTTTGGGGGAGATACGGGCGTGCATCTGTACTACAGTCGCCCGGATTTGTTGCTTTTGGTTTGCTTGGCCTGACTTCCCTCATCAATATTATGCAAACTGTCTTGTTGAAAACACCGAACCTGACCAATCGCACTGCTTTATTGTTGTATCCCTTGTTTGTCCTTTGTGTTGGGGCTGCTTTGCAAATCGTGACAAATATGCGACCGCGTACGGGTCATCTTCTCTCATTTTTAATAGGGGTGCTGGCTGTTTATCATTTGGCCCGTTCTTATCAACCACGACGTGTACGAGAATGGTGGTATGATGAAAATACTTTCGAGGTATTGGATTACGTAAAAAACCAACAACAGCAAGGTGCGGCAACACCCCTTGCTGTTGACTGGCATTTTCATCGCTCGTTTGATTTTTATGTTAAAACAGGCCACGCATCGCATATCCGGTTAGCGCCCTCACAGCCGCAACTGGATAGTACAAACAGTACGACTTATGCCTACATCTTTGATTCTGAATATGAAAAATTCAAAAACCGATACGATGTGGTACTAAAATTCGATGGCGGCGCCAGAATGTTGTTAAGAATAAAACCGGAGCACGAGGCGCCACTAGCAGCACCATCCATGTAAGAACAACCCGGGGTATGGCGCTATTTTCTTAGTACCTATTCCGGAAGAATGCTCAAGGATCGCATCATACTGATTCCGTCGGAAAAACCAAAACGAAGCAGGTACATCCCAGCCGGCAAAGACGGCAAGTGCAGGATTTGCTCACCCGGATACAACGGCCAGTCGTGCAGAACACGTCCGGCAAGGTCGAATAACATCAGGGTCGCAGGCCCGTTGGCAAGGCTGACCGTCAACTGATTGCGCGCAGGATTGGGCCAGAAAGCGACCTCGGGAGCTTCATCCAGATGATGGGTTTCGCTGACAGGTGCAGCAAGCCGGACAAGTTCAAAATCGGTTTCAGCCGCTCCTTCGGTCTGGCGTCTTCGACCGGCCAGAACTATTTTGCCGTCGGCTTGCAGCGCCATGGCACGAAGGGTGTTCTCATCTCCTGCTTGCGGCACCAACACGATTCCTGCATTCCCAAATGCCTGGTTCAAAGCGCCCGTTTCGTCAAAACTTTTGCACACAGTTTGAATAAAACCGGTACTGTTTGACACCCCCGCCAGTACAGCATCCCCGTTTTTCAACACCATCCCGCCATTCACCATGACAAAATCGGTAGCCCCGCCTGTCGCTATCCCGTTCGTGCCGTAATCGCTGTCGAACGTACCGTTGGGTTTGATTTTTACCACGGCGTTCAGACCGCCTTTCATACCGCCGATGTACATATTTTGCGTTGCATCGAGCAGCAACGCGTTGGGCAGAATGTCTGCGTTGGGAAATACAAGGGCGCCCTGATTGCCAAAAGCAAGGTCTTTTGTGCCGTCTGTATTCAATCGAAGCAACTTTAAACGAAAAACATTGCCGGGTGTAACCTGTAGCAGGGTATCGCCGGCAAACAGAAGTTTGTTGCCGCTCGACAACGCAACCCGCACATTATCGAAACCGCCCGGCTGATTGAATGCAATGGAATCCACAACGACCCTGCCCGTGCCGCCAAATGTAGGATCAAAAGTACCGTTGGCATTGAGCCGAAGCGCGACATGTACCACTGCATTCAGATTCAGGTAGCGTTGCCGAAAAAACACCCCTATTTTCCCATTGGATTGCACCAGCAACTGGTGCGACGACAAACTCACCGACTCTGCCGCCAGCGGACGATTGATTTTTACCACCCCGTTCGTTCCAAATCCGGGATCGGGTTGACCGTCGGCTTGCAACCTGAGCAGGTAGAGGTCGCTTCCTGCGGTGCAATACACCAGTATTTTGCCGTCGGGCAGCAGATTGATCGCCCTGGGGACATTAAACTGGGCCGCCGGGTCGAGTACAAAGCCGGCTTTGCCGTCGCCGGAGAAGGAGGGATCAAATGCGCCGCCGGGCAGTAACCTTGCGATGCCAATATGAGAATTGGCTACGCCGGGCAAATGAAAGGCAAAACCGGCTACCACGATTTTTTCGTCGGGTTGTATGGCCACAGCGGTCGGATCATGCGTATCGGTTACACCGTCGAATCCGAAGGTCAGGCGGCCAGTTTGGCCAAATGTGGGGTCCAACGCGTTTTGCTGGGCGGAAAGACTGACAGCGATCAGCCATCCCGCCAGTATGGAAAAGCGTTTCATAACAGATTGGTCAGGCGGGTAATTCATTGTTTCACAAAAGTTTTTATCACCGGCAATTTGCCGGGCGCCATTACCTGAATGAGGTAATTGCCGGGCACCAGGTGTTTCACTGGCACCACGTGCAGCCCTTCGGCAGCCGGTCGGGTTTCCATGACACGTCCATCAGCCGACAGCAGGGTGAAAACGGCCGATTCGGTAATGCCACTCATTTGTACATGCAGGCTTTCTCGGGATGGATTGGGCCAAACCTGCACATCCATTGTCGTTGCGCCGGCTTGCGTCATCACCTGTGAAAGCAGGGCTTTCAGGGTTTCTATTTCGGCTTTTAAGGTCTCAATTTGCGTCTGTTGTTCCTGCACAGCCTTTACCAGCGGTACGACGAGTTGGCCATAAGCAATGGAATAATTATCTGCCTCGCTTTCCGGGCTGTGCACCAGGTTCGACACTTCGACACCTTGTTTTCGACACAAGTCTTCTACGTCCTGGGCCACGAATCCCATCTCGCGTTGTTGTTCTTTTTGGACTAAAACCGCGTGATCCACGCTGTTTTCTCCCAAAAATCTGGAATAATTAGGGTAGTCAAAATGGTAGGTTACCGGACGCAATCCCATGACGAATCCTAACCCCGGCGCATCGTCTTTTACCCCGTTTTTAAACCGTCCATCGGAAGTGGTGAACCCGACTTGCCCTTCGATCACCGTAACGGCGGTATTGCCCAGCCTGATTTTATTGGAAGCATTTAATCGTGCTCCATTGCCGATGGCGGTGGAGTTGGTGAGGTTGTTATTCAAGGTATTGTCGGAGTCGAAACCCAGAAAAGTGCAGTTGGAGTTGCCTGCCGACAGGTCGCCGGCGTTGGCTCCCAGCGCGGTATTACTACTGCCCAAGGCATTATTGGACAAGGCAGCACGTCCCAGAGCAGTATTGTTGCTACCGGCTGTGTTGGAAAAAAGTGCATTGGCGCCCAGCGCGCTCAGGTTTGTCCCGCTTGTATTGTTGCTCAGTGCCTGGGAACCAATTGCGACATTAAAGCCGGCCGTCGTGTTTTTGGCTAAGGCCAAAAAGCCCACGGAAGTATTATTTGCGCCGGAGGTATTATCGCGAAGGGCTTCCTGTCCTATGGCGGTGTTGGCACTCCCGGTATTATTGAGTTGCGCAGATTTTCGCCCCACCGCCGTATTACTGGTTCCGGTGGTCGTATTTTGCAGAGCGGCACTGCCCACTGCCGTATTGTCGGAGGCAGTATTTGACGTCAGGGCGCTGTTGCCGATGGCCGTATTGTTCGTGCCGGTAGTGAGGCTGGAAAGACTGGAAGTCCCCACTGCAACATTGCTGTGGCCGGAAGTATTGAGCAACATGGCATTAAACCCGAGAGCGACGTTATTGCTACCCGTATTGGTAAATACGCCCGCATTTTGTCCGACAAAGGAATTGGCAAATCCGGAGGTGATATTTTCTCCCGCCCTGAATCCCAAACCAGTGTTATTCGATCCGGTAGCATTGGCCCCGGCGCCCTGTCCGATGAACAGGCATTGATTGGCATTCCACACATCAATTCGGGTAAAACCGGCCGTATTTGCACCGATAAAAAGGCGGTCGGCGCCACCGGAACTCATTCTGATCTGGTCCTCATTGGGCAGGGCTTCCGTTTGAACACGGGTATTGCCGTCGGCATCCTGTATTTGCGTTTGCGCCAGTGAAGTGTGCAGACAGGTAATTATTGCGAAAAAAAGAACTTTATATTTCATGTTGTAATCGGTTTTAAAATATTATTTAAAGAGAAAGAATGCGTTGTGTGATCCGGTGGCCGTAGCGGCCAAAAAGCAGACAGATCAAATTGAAAATGAGGCTCACAACGAGCCAGGCGATTTTGCCGGGAATAGTGTGCATGTGTATCATTTTTTAATGCAGGCCGGGCGCGGCCTTCCGCGCTCCGACCTGCGGGAGGGCAAAAACCCCCGCTTGCTTCTTGGATAATGATTTAAAACCTCGTCTGAGGTATTAAAACAGTTTCTTATTGCGCCGCCTGTGGCTCGCCATAAATAAAGTTATCCATCACCGACACATCCACACTGCCACCGTCATCGGGGCCAAGGGCTGTGTTGCCATATTCGATACGAACGCGGTGTACCACGGCCTCCGGGAACATTACACCAAGAAACACGTGGCCGTTATTCAGGACTGGCGTAGCGTACACCCCCAAGGATTTATCATTGATGTCGAAGTATTCAAAAGCGGTATTTTCCACGCGGTCAACATCCACGTAAACGGCGCCAAAGCCCTTCACTACCGCCTTCGTATTTGAGCCGGGCACATAAAACCGGATGTCGGCAATGTTGCTGCCAACCGGTGAAAACAGCCGCTCTCCACTGAAAGCAGGAAATGTCGTCACATAAGTGGGATTGATATTGCCAAAAGACGGCAACGTATTGGTAGGATTATCGCTGTCGGCGCTCACCATCAGGCCAAGGCCCGGTGTGCTCAAGACGATGCCGCGTGCGCGGGGAGCTGCCGGAGCATTAAATAAATCCGGCGCATAATAATTGGGCGCCGATTCAGCGTCGGTGAGTCCGTCCCAGTTCACCTCCCGGAAACCATCGGGCCCTTTTGTACCGGGGTCACCGCCATTGTCGGCGCCCAGCAGCGCTTTGTAGTCGGCAATAGCGCCGGCGATATTACTGCTTGCGGTAATGACCGTGGGGTCTTCTGTTTTTTTATCTTTTTTGCATTGGATAAGCGGGGAGATCATGGCCATTGCCATTAAAATCTGGTAAAAAGCGCTTGTTTTTTTCATCTTGTCTGTTAATTTTGGAAAATTGTGTGCGTAGATGTCCTATTGGTGTCGGCAAGCCAAAAGACCTAACCGGCTCGTTTTATTTTTTTTGGCGCAGGCTTTGTCTTGCCCGTACCTTTCGCCTGTTGTTGTTTTTGCATCCGCAAAACCGCGATAATCACGGCAAAAATTCCGAACCGATTATGTTGAAAATACGGTGCTCCCAATTCCTGTTTTTTATCACGTTTCCACTTTTATCCCAAACTCCTTGCGACACCAGCCGGATTTTGTCCGGTTTGAGCGAGTCGAAAACCATGCTTGACAACTACCAAAACCAGTCCGCCCTCGAGCGGATTCTGTTGGTGGGGAAAGAACTGGAAAGCTGTAATGCCGCTGTTGATCTGCAACGTAAGGTTTACCTGCATACCGATCAATGTTATCGTTCTTTGGTCACCGAGTTACTGCAAAAAGGGCTTTTCAACCGGAGTATTGACTTAATCGAGCGCGACATAGCTCTGCACCTTCGCACGCCTGATCCACATACCGATCATTTGGCGACGGCTTATTTGCTCCTGGGAAACGCGCATAACCTGAACAACAACCAGCAACTTTCTATTGAAGCGCACCTGAAAGGGCTTCAGGTGAGGCAAGCGGCCAATCCGACAGACCCGAAAATTTCATCCTACTACGACCAGATTTCCAACAGTTATCTCAGTCTGGAAGACACCGCCAATGCCTACTATTATTTGATGGAATGGGAGCGTTTTATCAAAAAAACGGGCAAAAAAGGAAGCGCACTGGTTCCGGTTCGTTTAGCAACACAGTGGGCCATGTACCATGAAATTGCCGGCCGACCTGAATTAGGCGCCCGCATACTGGAAGACACCTTGCTGGTTTATGCCGAAGACTTAAAATCCCGGAGTACGTTTATCGGTATCGCTGAGTTTCAGCTGTGCGAGTTATATGCACAAACCGGCAACTTTAAAAAGTCGCTTTATTATTCCGAAAAAAACATCGCCTCGCTCGAAGAGCGAATGATGCGGCAAAACGGCAAACTTTTTACCCGCTCGCATTATGCCTGGTACCTGGCGCAATCGGCCCGGGCTGCCTGGAATCTGTACATACAAACAGGAGATTTGGCCATGAAACAACTGGCCATCCAACGCGCTACGTCTTCCGAAAACGTCTTGCGAGAAATGCGCGACCGGGCGCCTGATGATGGTTTCCGCGAGTGGATCGCCAATCGTGTAGGCATTGTCTCCAATTTGATGGAAGTGCGCTACGGGCTATATGCCGAAACCGGCGACCTGTCCCATATCGAACGTTCCTTTGAGTCGTATGAAGCCAGTAAAATGTTTGTGGTACAGGAATTTTTGCAGGAGACACAGGCCCTTCAATGGGGCGGTGTGCCCGATTCGCTTTATGCCCGCGAAAATGCGTATCGGCAAGCCATCAATGATATGGAAACCAATTTTTTTATGCTGCGCAACAAACCCGATGCCGACAGTCTCCTTGCCGTCAACGACCGTCAATTATTTTCGCTGCGCGACGAATACCGGGTATTTTTAAAAGACCTGGAAAATAGATACCCCGAATATTTTCGACTGAAATACCGGCATACCGCCATTAGTTTGAAAGAAGTGCAGACGCAGATGCTGCTCCCCGGCGAGTGCCTGCTCGATTTGTGCGCCGAAAACAGTCAGATTTATCTGATGTTAATTCGCCCTGATACAGTGATCTGGTACGCGGCGCCATTTGACCCGAAAACGGAGAATGCCCTGCAAATACTGGCGACCGACTCGCGGCAATATGCTGAATATCAACATTTACCCGAGCAAGCATACCTGCAAAAAATGCAGGCTTATGCCGATGCCGCCCACCAGGCCTATCTGGCATTGATTGCGCCTGTCCGGCGCCTGCTTACAGAACAGGTTATTCTCGTGCCACGCAATCACCTGGCTAATTTGCCGTTCGGCGCTTTGTTGACGCAAGCAGAAAACAACCCCGCCAAACCTTTTCTCTGGCATTATCTCGATCAGGAACTTACACTCAGCCAGACTTATTCAGCAGGTCTGTTCCACTTTTTACAAACACGCAGCGCGCGTATCGAACCAGACGGCTCTGTACTGGCATTGGCGCCTTTTTATGAAGAAGCCCCCTCCAAAGACCTCCATCTGCCGGTCGGAGACGTAACGTCGCTAACGCGTGATCATTTCTTCCAACCGCTGCCGGGAAGCGGAATGGAAGTAAAGACCATCGCCGAGCAAAGTAAAGGACGTGTATTAATGGGAAAATCGGCCAACAAAACGGCCTTTTTGGCCCAATGTGCCGACTATAAAATCCTGCATCTCGCCACACACAGCGTTGTCAACGAGGTGCTGGGGGAATATTCTTTTGTGGCATTACAAGCCGATGAACCGCAACAAAAAGTAGATGTTTTGTATGCCCGCGATATCTACGGACTTCGGCTTTCGGCCAACCTGGTGGTATTGTCGGCCTGTGAAACTGCGCTCGGACAATACCGGGAAGACGAAGGAATGGTGGGCTTGACCCGTGCTTTTCAATGCGCGGGCACTCGCAATGTTGCGGCTTCACTCTGGACGGTAAATGATGCCGGCACTTCGGCGCTGATGGTAAATTTTCACCAGGAAATTCAAAAAGGATTCCCCTACAATCGGGCGCTCAGCAACGCTAAAAGAAAATTCCTGCGCGAAAACCGGCAGTACGCCCACCCCTATTACTGGGCGGGATTTGTCTTGCACGGGAGGTAGTAGCGGCTTATTGATTCATCGCGCGCAGGAGGGCAGCGGCATCCTGTTGGTGCATGTGCCCTTCTGTATTGGCCATGATTTTCAGGGACTTGCGCACGGTTCCTGTTGCAGCGGGATCGTCGGCGAGGCGGGCAAGCAATAAATACCATTCAGCGGATTCTCCGTAACGTACGCTGTTTTTTAACTGTTTAAATGCCCCGATGGCCTGGGCGAATCGTTTTTGACCCAGATAGGCATGCCCTCTTAAATATTCGGCATCCGGTCGGAATTCGGGGGTTACCTGTTTCAAATTTTCGAGCGCCTCGGTATACCGACCGGCAGCCAGGGCAGTACGTGCCGATTGCAGGGCATTTTGCGCCGTGCTGCCGCCGCGAATCTGGTCGGAAAAATCAGGCGCCCGGTAGTGTTGCAGGGCGAGGGCCTGGTAAGAGCGGGCGGGGGCCGGCGGTGTTTGTTGCGCAACCGGTGGTGCAGGAGCGGATGCGGGAGGCGCCGGCAAGGGAGCCGGAGCCGGTACGGGGGCAGGCGCTTTTTTATCGGCCACAAGTGGCCCAAACAACAGCCATGCCGCTCCTCCGAAGATGAGCAGCATGAGCAATATGCGGAGCCATTTGCCACCTTTTTCCGGCGGCGGCTCGTTGGGTTGGCGCCATTTTTTCATTTTGGCGCTCAAATCGGCGGCTACCAGCGATTCAAGCGATTCGCGCTCGAGCCGTTCTTTGTCGTTGTAAGGCATGACTTCATTGCAGCGGGGGATTAAAACTAAACATTAAAAAATTCTTTGAGTTCCGGGCTGTTTTCAATGAGTGCCTTTAGTTTTTTGCGGCATTCCGAACACTGGTTCATCGCTACCTGGTCAGAGCCATAGCCCATTACGGCGGCGATTTCTTTCATGGAGTAACTCTGTTGATAGAGCGTCAGCAGTTTTTTACATTTATCGCCCAACGCAGCCAACATTTGCTGAAACACCGCTTGTCGCTCGCGGTCGTACATTTCGTCTTCGGCAAAAACAAACCCTTCAAAATTTTCCTCCTTGTTTTGCGCCCGGGCACGTCCGGCCTTTCTTTGTTTGTTCAGCCATATCCATTTTGCAATGCCACAAAAAAACGTACGCAACGCGGCTTCCTCCCGGTATTTTCCTTCTCTCAAGAGCCGGTCGAAGGTAATAAATGTATCGTGGTACAAGTCTTCCCCGTCGGCCAACGAGCCGCCATGCTGCAGTGCATATTGTGACACCCACCGGTGTAAACTTTCGTCGGCAAACCAGCGCTCCAGGGCCGAATCACGCGCGCTGCCACCGCCGGCGATAGCGCCGACAATCGCATGATCGGTCCAGGTTGTGGGTTGGTGCATAACCGACGAATGGCCCGCAAAATGGGCAATGACAACTGAAAGCAACACGTACAAACTGGTTAGAATGGCGCCTTGCCCGGATTTGAGTGCAAACTTTTTTCACGACTGATCCAACTGCTTACAAATCCGGTTGAAAAGGCAACCGTTACAGCCAATTGGTGTCATGACGACGCCAGACCTAACTGCTGCTTCATTATTTTTTCTGCAGTATTTTTCAATGGTTCAATGTCTTCATTGCCCATTCCGGTAGTAGCAACCGGTTTTTCCCATACAACACGAACCGTTCCCGGTCGCAAGCCTTTGCCATTGGAGGTAATGTGGCGGATATTGGTAATAGTCTGAATGGCCAGGGGAGCGCCGGTTTGAATAGCGATGCGAAAAGCGCCGTCGAAAAATGTTCCGAGTGCTGCTCCGTCGTTGTTGCGGCTCCCTTCCGGATAAATAAAAATACTCCAGCCTTCGGCAAGTTGCTGTTTAAGCGCCACCACGCTGCGGGCACGACTCATCGCACTGCTGCGGTCTACAATAAGACACATTTTACCCACGATCAGGCCAAAAACCGGAATTTTCAGCAATTCCTGTTTGGCCAAAAAACGGAATACCCCCGGAAAAGCATGGGCATTTACGATAAAATCGAGTGAAGAACTGTGGTTGCCGACAATGACATAACTCTGCGCCGGGTCGAGCAGTTCTCGGCCTTCTACTTTTAAACGGATACCGACCAGGGTCAGGAAGATCGGGGTGAAAACATGGTGGAGGTACCAGATATTATTCCGCAAAGCGCGTTTGCCTGGCGTAACAGCCATGTTTAACCCGACAACGGGCAAACTGATCGTCATCAATACCAAAAAAAGAAGGACGGCATACCCTGCCCAAATTTTTGCCATAATCGGTAGACTTTTTGCGGATCACATCGGAAAAAACACATCCTCAATGTGTCGTATTTCATGCACCTGCCCCTGGAGAATCACCACTGCCACGGTATCGAAACGGATTTCCCATTCGTAACCGATCTGTTCCATATAAAGACCGGCTGCTCGGGCCAGCATATTTTGTTTTTTGGCGTCAATAGCGCCTTCGGGGCCGCCGAATCCTTCGCTGCTTCGCGTTTTCACTTCCACAAAAACCAGCAAATTTTCCTGCGCCCAGGCGATGATATCCACCTCGCAACGCCCCGACCGCCAGTTGCGCTCCGCAATGCGCCAACCCTTTTGCGCGAGCATCGCCGCGGCAGCCGCTTCACCCAAAGCGCCGGTAGTGATATGTTGCGCGGGTTTCACAGCGACTGCTCAGTTTTTATTCTCGGTCAGTTCGCCGTACAAATCAAATTCTTCGGCTTCAACGATCCGTACGTCCGCAAAATCTCCCAGACGAACGTAGTTGTTTTTCGCCGGCACGAGCACTTCGTTGTCCACTTCCGGCGAATCGGCTTCGGTGCGTCCGATAAAGTACCGGCCTTCCTTGCGATCGAACAAGGTGCGGAACACCTGCCCGATTTTTGCCTCGTTTTTGCGCAGCGAAATTTCCTGTTGTACTTCCATCAAACGTTGTGCGCGTTCGGCCTTTACCGTGTCCGGAATATCATCGGAAAAATCATAAGCGCGGGTATTTTCCTCATGCGAATACTGGAACACCCCTACCCGATCGAATTCCTGTGCCCTGACAAAATCGAGTAACTGTTCAAAATCGGCCTCGGTTTCACCGGGATGTCCCACCAGAAAAGTAGTACGCAGGGCAATGCCTGGCACTTTTTCCCTGATTTTTGCCAGTAAGTCTTCGGTTTCAGCACGGGTAATCTGACGACGCATGGCTTCCAGCACCGGGTCGC
>JANRLZ010000560.1:0-12886 GCA_033762055.1 Saprospiraceae bacterium | reverse complement strand
ACGGCGACAACGGCGACAGCGATTCCTGGTGCCTGGGCTCGCAGTATTGGGCCAAAAACCTGCACAAACCGGGTTATTCACCTTATTATGCCATCTTACTTGATATGGTAGGCGCCAAGGATGCCCGCTTTTACAAAGAAGGCATTTCGAGGGATGTGGCGCCCAACACCGTCAACAAGATATGGAACCTGGCCGCCGACCTGGGTTACGGTGAATATTTTATTGATGCGCCGCGCCCGCGTATTACCGACGATCATACTTTCGTAGTGCGTTATGCCGGCATTCCCATGATAGATATTGTAAATCTGCCCTACGAAGACAAACTCTTCGGCGACCATCACCATACGCATGCCGACAACCTGAATATCATTGATAAAAAGGTGCTCAAAGCCGTTGGTCAGACCATGACGGCGGTAATTTTTAATACGCACAATCAGGTGTTTTGAGCCTGGCTTTTGCCTTGCCCCTAAAAATCCGTAAAATACTCTTTCGCCCGGCGACCCAGGTTGCGCTCCAGATTGGTGCCGTCGTGGTAGTTGTCGCCATCCACATATTCGGTCACATTGCGATTATAGAGTTTGCGCTCCCATTTAGGATCCTGGATTTCGCCCCTTGCGGTGGAGTGCAACATGATATAGTCCTCGCCGGCCAGTGACGGATTGTAAAACAGGAATTTGACATTGCTTTGTTTGGTTTTCGGGAAACTGTAATACACCCAGATTTCGTAAGGCGCAGCACCAGGTTCGTCTTCAACGTGTACCAAATCGTCGGGCGCACCGAAACGCAGGTACGTTCGACCCCGATCGGTTTCAAATCCGCGGCGGAATCCGCTGTAAAAACGTTTGTCCACAAACTTGGCGAGTTCCATGTAGCGGTTGAACGCTTCTTCCGGATTGTTGGGGTCCTGGCGGACAAAATGGCGGAAAATGAAATAACGCTTGTTTTTCAGGTCTTTATCGCGGGCAACATTATTGAGAACCTCAGCATCATCGCCTGCGACGATGGGTGAAAGTGAAGCGAGCACGTATTTGAGTTCTTTTTCTTCCAGTTTTTCGGTGAATTGTTGAGCCAGCGCCTCATCAGTCAGGTCTATTTCCTGTACATTCAGATAAGGGTTGCTGCGTTGAAACGTAAGTTGTCGGGTTGCGAGGGCTTCATTGGCGGCATTGCGAATTTCGACGGTGAGTGTGTAATTCCCGCTTTCGAGTTTACTAATGTCCATCTGAACCAGCAATGCATCAATTTCACTCGGTTTTTTGCGCTGACTTCCGGTAGAAATCAGGCTTTTTATGCCATTGCCCTTTTCCTGTTCGATGTAGTATCGAACGAGGTATTCTGCGTCCGCAGCGATATTTTTATTTGAATGATAGATTTCTCCATAAAAAGCCAGGCGCACTGCCCCGCGATCGTAAAAATTAAAGGGCAGGGGCTCGAGGAAATAGCCGTTTTTGGCAAAAGGGTTTTCCGAATCGTCGCGTTTAAAACTGCGCAACAACTGGATTTCACTCAGGTGTATTTGTTTGGGAAAACGCACACTGATCGGCGTGCTGAAATGGTCTTTATTTTCGGTCGCATTCAAATCCTGCACAGCGACCTCCAGTGTGTAGTCGCCTTCCGGCACCGCCAAACGTTTCACATCGAGCAAACTTTGCGGCGCATCTACCAGCGGACTCTGGATGTTGTATTTTTCGTAGTTGGCAATTTCATCGCCTTTTTTGATCAAAATCAGGATTTCTGCGCCGGCCTGCAGTTTTTCAGATTCCGTTTTTTGGTATAAAATCGAAACCGCAGCGATCTCGATATTAACTTCTACATAAGGTTTTCCATCCGGCGTTTGAAAGGCGGCGTAGGATACCCCCAGATCCAGCGAACGGGCTTGCTGAACAATTGAAACGAAGAGAAAACAGGCAATCAGCGAGCGTAAGGATTTGTATTTCATAGAAATGGATGTTAGTTGGCCGATTTTTTTGACACTGCCCGGCGCAGTTATTCCGGATTTTTGCGGAGCTACTGCGACAAAACAAAATTCACATTCAAAGGTCGCATATTCACCGCATATTTTTACCCGACAATATTTTGTAAAAGTCAGGTTTCCAAAAAAAGTGCGCAGCACCGAATGGTCAATGCTGCGCACCGTTTTATTGGAACAACTTTTTGTACCAGATTTTACCGTAAGACGGTGATATCGCCTTTATACAAAACGACTTCGCCGTCTTTGAACAACACCTCGGCATAGTAAACGTACACGCCCGGGTTAACCGCTTGCCCGCGGAAGGTTCCGTCCCAACCTTTGCTCAGGTCATTGGGAGCGAAATTGCGCGATTCGCTCAGTGACTCACCCCAACGGTCAAAAATCAGGAACGATTCTACACGCTCCACATCAGGGCCACCATACACGGTCACAATGTTGTTTTCGCCGGAACTCGGGTCGAAAATGTTCGGAATATACACCCAGCGGGTACGATCCACGATGATCAAACGATCGTCCACGGCCTTGCAGCCGTTCGAATCGACGACCGTTACCCGATAACGCTGCGAATAGGTCGGCAAATAAGCCGTGTCAATCGGCAGGTCTACGGGCGACAAGACCAGGTCTTCCACCCGATCAGGGAAGTTGACGATGTTGTTCAATGAAATCGTGATTTCATCGCCGAGGTGAATCGTTGTGTCCGGCCCCAGATTCACAATCAATTCTTCCGGCTCCAGAATTTCAAAACTGGTTTCGTATTCGCAGCCGTTGGCATCCTGTACAACCAGTATGTGTTCACCCGGCGCCAGCGAAGTAAAGGTCGAAGTCGGTGTGAAGGGCTGATTGTCGAGCGAATACAAGTAAGGCGGAGTACCACCGGTTATACCGGCAATGCTCGCCGAACCATTGGTATCGCCGTAACAACGCACGCTGCGTTCCTGGATATCGGCAGCATTGGGCGTGTCGTCGTTCGAAACAACCGGCTCCGATTCAATCGTTGTACAGCCGTTGCCGGTATTGGTTACAAGTAACTGATAGGTACCTGCCTGGCTTACCAACGGAGCCAGAGAATTGGCGCCGGAAACGATGTTGCCATCGGTTGTTGTCCAAACATAGGTGAAAGTGCCCGTACCGCTTACCGTGGCATTCAGTCCGACCTGCGTAGTGGTGCAATCGAGTTCATCCGCAGGTTGAATGTCAACATCCGGATTCTCCGTATCCGCTTCAACTGTAACGCCGAAAGAGGTGATACATCCGTTGGGCGCCGTTGCCGCTACGATATAGTTGCCAGGTTGGGTGGCAGTCGGGTTGGGCAGTGTGCTGTTGAAGTTGCCCGGCCCCGACCATTGCCAGCTGACGCCCATGTTGGCGCTTGCATTCAATGTTACGGAAGTTATTGCGCAGCTTACCGTGCCTCCAGTGGCGTTCACTACCGGCGCGTTGACATCGGGGGCCACTTGTACAACGGCTGAGGACGTACAACCGTTGGTGCCGGTCGTCACAACGGTATAAGTACCGGTCAGGGTAACGACAGGATTGGGCAAATTAGAGGTAAAACCGGCCGGACCACTCCAGGCATACGTTACGCCTAAGGCATTCGAGTTGCTGGTAATCTGTCCGGAAGTCAGCGTGCAGGTCAGCGTGTCGCCTTGCGCAGTTACACCCGGCAGATTGATATTTTGCGTTACAGTATAGTTGAATGTTGCCGTGCATCCGCTCAATGCAGTTGCCACTACCGAATAAGCGCCCGGTACGGATGTGCTCGGGTCTTCGAGGGTGGAGCTGAAATTGTTCGGGCCGCTCCAGTTGAAGGATACATCCGGCGTGTTGGAAGTAGCATTCAATATGACCGTGGTATTGGTACAGGTCAGAGAGTCGGCAGCCACGGCAATATCCGGCACCGTCGGATCCTGGGTAACAGTTACTGCGGCGGTGCTTGTACAGCCGTTAACCGGATCTGTTACGACCAGGTTATAGGTTCCAGGGTTGGTCACTGCCGGGTTGGGTAAATTCGACAAAAAGTTGCCCGGGCCCGTCCAGGTATAAATTACGCCGGTCGTACTCGAACCTGCCGAAAGGTTGATGCTGGGGAAACTACAGTTCAGCAAACCTCCGGCTGCTGTAACGCCTTGCGGCGCCTGCACATTGATCAGCACGGTAGAAGTAGGCGCAGAAATACAACCATTTTGCGCAGTTACCGTGTAGGTATAAACCCCGGGTTCGGAAACTGTAATGCTGTCAAGCGTAGAACTGAAATTGTTGGGGCCCGACCAAATGCCGGTTGCACCCGCCGTTGAAATGTCACTGATGATGGTCACCGAAGGTACATCGCAGGTAACAGTTCCGCCTCCGCTCAAAACGACCTGTGGAGAAAGGGTGTTCTCCAGTACGTCGGCAGTAGCTGTTGCGGTACACCCATTCGGGCCGGTTACGGTCAGCACATACTGTCCATCCGCAGAGACAACCGGATTTTGCTGGTTGGAATTGAAATTGTTGGGGCCCGACCAGGAATAACTCACTCCAGCTGTGCCGGAACTGCCTCCCAGTATCGCCTGACCTGAAATACAGTCAATCGTGCCGCCCGTGGCGCTGGCGCTCGGGTTGACAATGTCTTGCGTTATTGTTACATTTGAAACAGCAATACAGCCATTGGGCGCCGTAGCCAAAACCTGATAATCACCGGGTTCGTCGGTGCTGGTTACCGCAGTATTGGCCGAGAAACCACTGGGGCCCGACCAAACGTATTGAACGCCTTGCGTTTGCGATGAGGCCGTCAGTGTCGAATTCAGGTCGTCGCAGTCCAGGTTATTGCTCGAAACCGAAGCGAGGTCGGGCGAGAGGGTATCCATTTGTACGGTGGCTTGTAACGAGGCGGTACAACCGTTAAATCCGGTTACGGTCAGGATATAAACGCCGCCTTCGCTCACGCTGGGATCTTCAAGACTGGAACTGAAACTGTTGGGGCCTGTCCAGGCATAAGTAGCACTGGGAGTGGTTGAGCCTCCTTCCAGCAAGATTGTCGTGATGCTGCAAGTCAGGGTGCCTCCCACAGCGGTTACATTGGGTGGGTTTATGTTTTGATTGACGGTTACTGATGTCGTGGAAGTACATCCGTTGATGGTCGTGGCAGTCAGGGTGTAAACGCCCGGCTCTGTTACCAAAGGATCTTCATCGGTCGAACTAAAACTGCTGGGTCCGTTCCACACGACCCCTTGCAGGCTGGTGGTATTGGTGTTGATAGTGGTTTGTATATTCACCGAAGTCGCCGAGCAGGTAAGAAAGTCAGGCGCCACAGCAGCCAGCGTGGCAGTTGCAAGATCAAGCCCTACTATGGCATCAGCGGTGCTGGTACAACCGTTGGCGCCCGTTACAGTTACGGTATAAATGCCGTCTTCGGTCACATCCGGGTTTTGCAGGCTGGAATTGAAGGCATTCGGGCCTGTCCAGTTGTACGAAACACCTGTGTTGGAACTGGATGTGATATTGACCGTCGGGTTATTGCAATCAATCGTATTGCCGGTAGCAGATGCGCCGGGTTGAACAATATCCTGTGCAACATTAATGGTGACGGTGCCGGTACATCCATTGGCTGCCGTGGCCGTCAGGGTATAATCGCCGGGTTCGGTTACATCCGGGTTTTGCAGGTTGGAATTAAAACCGTTTGGCCCTGTCCAGGCATACGTAGAGGGCAATGTAGCATTGCCGTTGAGGGTAAGTGACGTAAGGGAACAGGTCAATATGCCGGTGCTGGAAGTGGCCATGGGTGAAGTTTGGTCGGCAACGATGCTGGCCAGCGCGGTTGAAACACAACCGTTGGACGGGTCGGTGATGGTAACTGTGTAGTCACCGGCATCGGTGGCGGAAGGATTTTGCAAGGTGGAACTAAAGCCATTCGGACCACTCCATAGATAGGTTACGCCTCCGGTTGGCGAATTTGCATTCAGCGCAAGCGACGGTGCGGCACAGGTCACGGTGCCGCCGGTAGCAGTCGCTCCTGGCTGTGCATCGTCCAGATTGACTACAGCCGATGCCTGTACTGTACAACCGTTGACCGGGTTGGTTACAGTGAGGGTGTAGGTACCCGATTCAGTAATGGTTGGATCTTCGAGTTGCGAGGTAAAGTTATTTGGCCCCGACCATGAAATCTCCGCATTGGGTGTCGTGGTGTTGCCATCCAAAACAAGCGATTGAATTGCGCAGGAAAGTGTACCGCCCTGTGCCGTGGCATTCGGCAGGTTGGAATCGGGGGTAACGGGGGCTACAGCCGTACTGGTACAGCCATTGGGTGCAGTGACAGTAAGGATGTAATCTCCAACGGTGTTGACGATAACGCTGGGCTGATTGGACGTAAAACCGCCGGGGCCGTCCCATTCGAGGGTGGCGCCAGGAGTAGCAGAAGCGCCGTTAATCGTAACACTGCTTTGTACACAGGTAATGATTCCACCGGTTGCGCTGGCGTCCGGGTTGACAAAATCGCCGTTTACGGTGGTCGTAGCGGTCATGGTACAGTTGTTCAGGGCCGTTACAGTCAGGGTATAAATACCGGGGGTGTTTACATCCGTTGGATTTTGTTGGGAAGATACATACCCGCCCGGGCCTGTCCAGGCAAAACTTGCGCCACTGGCACTGGATGTTCCATTGATGGTAATCACCGGTGTGCCACAGCTCACGGTACCCCCTTGTGCGCCGGCATCGGGCGCCGCGGTGTCGCCGCTTACTGTAGTAGTAGCTGTACTGGTACAGCCATTTGTGCCGGTGACAGTAAGGATGTACACCCCTGCCGTATCGGCGATGGCATTTTGTGTGGCGGCATTAAATCCTCCTGGTCCGCTCCAGGAAAAAGTGTTGCCGGCTGTGCCGGGACCGCCATTCAAATTCACCGTTGGTGTCGGACAAGTGATCGTACCCACCGTAGCGGCATTGGCGCCGGGTGGGGTGTTGTTGAGCGCAACGGTCGCGGTGGCGGTGGCCGTGCAACCGTTTACACTGCTGGTTACCGTCACGGTGTAAGTGCCGGCAGCGCTGACCGTGGGTGATTGCTGGTTGGCGTTAAAATTATTTGGCCCGGCCCAAACAAATGCAGAACCGGCTGGAGTAGAGTTAACCGAAATCTGTGCTGAAACCTGTGCACAGGACAGGGTAGCGCCGGTAGTACTGAGTACCGGCGGATTGTAATCACCCGTAACGGTGGCTGATGCGGTTGCGGTGCATCCGTTGCTGGCACTTGTCACAGTTACGGTGTAGGTGCCCGGTGTAGAAACTGTAGGATTGGCAAGGTTGGATACAAAACCGCCAGGCCCTGACCACGACCAGGTCGGATTGGTAGCGTTGGTGGTGGTGCCTAGCTGCACCGAGCTGTTGGCACAGTTGATACTGCCACCGCTTGCTGTCAGGGTGGGCGGTGTGGTATTTCCGGTTATGACAATGGTATCTGATGCAACACATTGTAAGCCGCCGCCGTTCATGGTAGCGGTCAGGATATAGGTGCCCGGTGCGGTAACCACATAACTGTTGTTGACCCCGAGTATTTGACCGGCCAGGTTTTTCCAGTTAAAAATAGTTACTGCCGGCGATGGTGAAGCGGTCAGCAAGACCGAACCGGTCGTGCAATTGATTACACCGCTGCCATTAATTTGCGCCACCGGTTCCAGTACCTGAATGGAAAAATTGATGGTACTGTCGCAGCCCTGAAACGATTCACATACTACGGAATATGCGCCGGGATCGGTAAAATCCTGCCCGCATACTGAATAAATATCGCCCTGGCACATGGTCTTCAGCGGAAGAAAGGTATTGATGGCCTGTTTTACCGTCACATTCATTCGAACAATACTGTCGCAGCCCTGATAAGATTGGTAGATCGTCTGATAGGTTCCGGTAGTATTGGCCTCATCGCCCCACGGAAGTGTGTAAGGCGCTTCTTCAAAACATACAATGACAGGCTGTAACGTGGTGGGTGGTAGCGGTACTACATTCACCGTGCGGCAGGTGGAAGGGCCGTCGGGGTAGCAGGAGTTGGCAGCATCCACACAGATTTGAAAGTTGCTGCCGGGAGTCGGACCAGCCGTAATCTGAACCGAGTTGCCACCTGGCGCTACCACGGTCAGCGGGCCGGGCTCGCCGTTGACCAGCCAGCCGGCGGGCACATCCCAAGTGTAGGCGCCGGCATTGGTGACGGGCGGAACGGTATAGGTAGCGGTACCTCCCGGACAAATGGTCAGCGGCCCTTGAATATTGCCGATCGTATTGCCAATCGGCGGCGCCTGCACGGCAGATGGCGGCGATACTGTGATGGTAAAATCGCACTGGTCGCCTGCATAGCCGTCAATAAGGAGAAAATAATTGGCGCCGGGGGTGAGCGATACATTGATACTCACCGGGATATTGCCGCCGTTGTCCTGGCCGCCGTTACAGCCGTTGGGTACCGGCTCTCCGGTACAGGTGGCATACAAGGCAATTTGAATGCCGTCGCCGGTGATACAGTTATTGGGTGTGGCGGTAAAGGTAGCCGAACCGGCGCCGGCGATAAAGCCCAGCCATTGTTCGTTTTCTATGGAGCCGCAAAAGCCGGGTGCACTGCCCTGCGTATAACCGGAGGTCGTCCCCATGTAGTTGTTAAAATCACAATAAATACATGCGTCGGAGCAGTCGTCGGCAGCAGGCGCTCCCGGCGGGCATTCTGGAGGAAGTTGGGCATGGGCCTGAAGGGCAAATGCCATCATCAATGCAATTAGAGATAATTTTCTCACCATGTTCATAGAATCGGATTTGAAAAGTGAAGACAGCCTTTTGCGATTGTGACGGATCGCGGTAACTATCTATTGTTAACAAGAAAAGCCAAGGAAGGATTTATTAAAGAGTGGCAAAGAAAAAAAGAATTTTCTTCTGCGATCTAATATTCTGCGCATTTTAACGGCCTTGGGGCCGTTTCCAAGAGACAGATATTGGGGTAGCCGCTGCCTGGCAGGCAATAAAAAAACGCCCTGCAGGGTTCATTCCGTTGCAGGGCGTTTTTTATCTGAAATAATCAGGAAACTCAACCTTCTTCCAGTTCCCGTTCCACTTCCTCCATGAGTACAAAGTCAACCGACTCGCTGACAGTAGGAATGATATTCAAAATAGTTTCCAGTCTGGAAATTTCAATCAGTTTGGAAACAACCGGATTGAGCGGCCCGGCCAACACAAAAGTGCCATTTTGTGATTTCCACTGACGATGACCTGTCAGAATGGCCGACAGCCCGCTGCTGTCTACGTATTTTACATTGGAAAGGTCGAGAATCAGGTTGCGTACCCCCTCCTGAGAAATAAAAATGAGGTCGCTTTTGAGTTGAGGCGCAATGGTAGAGTTGAGGTTCTCTTCGTCAAGGGTAAGTACGGCGTACTGTTCCTGCTTGTCAATCCGATATTTCATAGACGACTGATTGTCAAAGTTTTTTTATTGGTAGAAAGTGATTTTCAATGGCGCTTGGGAAGGCAAATGTAACGCATGCTGGTTTTAAAACCAATAAATTTTTTAACACCGTCTCCTGCCGCTTTGGCAGCCGCGCCATTTCGGCGGGATTTTTGAACGGTGGACGAACGGCAGTGGACGGACGACGGCTAACGTTGGACGGTGGTGAATGGACCAATAAAAACCCTTTGGCGAAAAAAGTGTTAAAGTAGGGGTCGAATGCTTGGAAGATATACAATAATTCGCCTAAAATTGTCGCAAAAAAATCACCCTCGCTTCACCCGGTTAATGAACACACGCTGCCAGTCAAAAATCACTTTCCTGACTGGCCTCGATTCGACTCTTAATTTTATCATGAATAATAAATTTTCCCCTGTGGTCAAACAAATCATCAACCAAAGCGGTCAGGAAGCACGCCGCCTTGGTCATGATTATGTTGGCACTGAACACCTGCTGCTGGGCATTCTCGCCGAACGCGACAGCCTGCCGGTAAGGGTGCTGGATTCAATGGACGTGGATTTGTCCGATCTGATCAAACGCCTGGAGCGCAGTATCCCGCGTTACTCCAATTATCCGCCCGCCGAAAACCTCTATGTGGGCGAATGCGCAATGACGACGCAGGTGCAAAGGGTACTCAAAGCCACCTTTGTTGAAGCCAAAATGACCAAAAACGACGAAGTGCATCCCGAACATCTCATGCTGGCCATGCTGAAATTTTCAGACATAAGCGGCACCAAAATTTTAAACGAACTCGACGTGGACTACGATTCTTTTAAAAAGGAAATGGAATACGTGCGTTCCGAGCAAGACCTGCCTTCGCCCAAAATCATGGCGCAACAGGAAGGTGAATACGACGACGAACGCGGCGCTTACCAGTCCTCCCAAAAACGCCAGGAAAAAAGCCGCACGCCCGTGCTGGATAATTTCGGACGCGACTTTACCAAATTGGCCGAAGAAGGCAAACTGGATCCCATTATCGGTCGCGAACGCGAGATCGAACGTGTCAGCCAGATATTGAGCCGCCGGAAAAAGAACAATCCGGTGCTGATCGGCGAACCTGGCGTGGGTAAAACGGCCATTGTAGAAGGATTGGCGCTTCGCATCATCCAGAAAAAAGTAAGCCGGACCTTGCACAACAAGCGCCTCGTTATGCTCGACCTCGCAGCACTCGTTGCAGGCACGAAATACCGCGGCCAGTTTGAAGAACGGATCAAGGCCATTATGGTTGAACTGGAGAAAAACCGCGACGTGATCCTGTTTATTGATGAAATTCACACCATGGTGGGCGCCGGTGGCGCATCCGGCAGCCTCGACGCTTCCAATATTTTCAAACCGGCCCTGGCACGTGGCGAACTTCAGTGCATCGGCGCCAGTACCCTGGATGAATACCGCCAATATATTGAAAAGGACGGCGCACTCGACCGTCGTTTCCAAAAAGTGCTGGTTGATCCGCCAACACAGGAGGAAACCATCCACATCCTGCGCAACATCCAGTCGAAATACGAGGAATTCCACAATGTGCAATACTCCGATGAAGCCATTGTCGCCTGCGTACGTTTGAGCGACCGTTACATCACCGACCGCTTTTTGCCCGACAAGGCCATTGACGTGCTCGATGAAGTAGGCGCACGGGTTCACCTGAAAAACATCGTGGTGCCCAAACATATCGAAGACCTTGAAAAGGAAATCGAGGAAATCCGCGAACGCAAAAACTTTGCCGTTAAAAACCAGAACTACGAAGATGCCGCCAATCTGCGCGATCTGGAAAGCCGCCACGTTCGGCAACTCGAGTTTGCCAAAACACAGTGGGACGAAGAAAGCAAGGTGCGCCGCTACCCGGTGAACGACGAAGAAATTGCAGAAGTGGTGGCCATGATGACCGGAATACCGGTGCGTAAGGTCGGACAAAGCGAGAGCAAAAAATTAGTCAGCATGTCCGATGATATCCGAAAAATGGTCATCGGGCAGGATGAAAGCATTCTCAAAATCAGCAAGGCCATTCAGCGCAACCGCGTCGGTTTGAAAGACCCCAAAAAGCCAATCGGTTCTTTCATCTTCCTCGGACCTACCGGCGTGGGAAAAACCGAGCTGGCCCGTGCCCTGTCGCGCTATCTGTTTGATACCGAAGACAGTCTGGTGAGGATTGATATGAGCGAGTACATGGAAAAATTTACGGTAAGTCGCCTCATCGGTGCGCCTCCCGGATACGTAGGTTATGAAGAAGGCGGTCAGCTGACGGAAAAAGTTCGTCGTAAACCGTACTGTGTCGTACTGCTCGATGAAATCGAAAAAGCGCACCCGGATGTGTTTAATATCCTCCTGCAAGTACTCGACGACGGTCAACTGACCGACGGAATGGGGCGCAAGGTGGATTTCAAAAACACCATCATCATTATGACTTCCAATATCGGGGTGCGGCAGTTGAAAGATTTTGGACAAGGTGTTGGATTTGCGACGCAGGCGCGCCAGGAATCGGCCGAGGAAAACGCCAAAAATGTGATTCAGAATGCCTTGAAAAAGACCTTTTCCCCCGAATTCCTCAATCGAATTGACGATGTAATGGTGTTCAATGCATTGGGCAAGGCCGAGATATTCAAGATTATTGACAATGCGCTGGCCAGCCTGATGCTGCGGTTGAACAACATGAAATTCGGACTCACCCTCAGCGAAGAAGCCAAGGAATTTGTCGCGGAAAAAGGCTACGACCCGCAGTTCGGCGCCCGTCCGCTGCACCGGGCTATTCAGAAATATGTGGAAGACCCGCTCGCTGAATATATTCTGAGCGAAAATCCCTCGGAAGGAACGGATTTGATTGCATTGCTCAATGAAACAAAAGACGGCCTCATTGTCGCGCCTGCCGAAATGGAACCCAAAGCCCTGGGCGCCGGCGGCACGCTGGCACTCGAAGCAGAGGGAGAGCCGACTTCTTCAGATAATTGATCCTCACAACAATTCCCCGGGGGCATACGATGCGCATCGTATGCCCTTTTTTTATTTCGATTCATAGTCGGCATTCCCCATGCTTTCGTCGAATAGCAAAAAAAAATGGCATCCGCGTGTTGTCATTTGCTGTCTTTAGTTGACTTAATGCTTACCTAACAAAACAAGTTGATGATGAAATTCCTCCAACGCTCTCTTTTCCTGTGGTGCTGTCTCTTTGTTTCGGCAAATCTCGGCGCCCAACAAAACTACAACATCACTTTTCGATCCAAACTTTCCTTTCCCGGTCAAACTGTCGCCAATATGTGCGGCTGGGCATCGCCAACCGGACAGGAGTACGCGCTGGTCGGCGCTTCCAAAGGAATGGTGATTGTGGACGTAACCGATCCCGACAATCCGGTTCAAATCGTGCAGATACCCGGGCCCGACGATTTCTGGAAAGAAATAAAAACCTATTCACACTACGCCTATATCGTTACGGAAGGGGGCGAAGGAGTACAAATTGTGGACCTCTCTGCTTTGCCCTC
>JANRLZ010000559.1:0-8406 GCA_033762055.1 Saprospiraceae bacterium | reverse complement strand
CATCTTTATCATAAAATACATATATCCAATTCCCAATATTGGGCGGCGGGTCTTCTATCATGATTCTATTTTTGGGTATAGAGTCAACTATTGTATGGTTGGTGATAATATCATCAACATTTTTCTGTTCCAACCCTTGTGCGTTATTTGTGGGGGTAAATTGGCATGCAAAGTGTAACCCCAAAAAGTAATAAATAATCAATCGAGGTATGTGTTTCATATTCAAAGGGGAGAAAAAGGATTTGCCTTACAAATATATCTGCTTTTTTCGCATTTTTCAAGTTTACTTTTCTTAAAACAAGAAATCATTCTGCGTGCAGTACCGCCCGTCTCTTTTTCGTATCACCCGCCGCGCCCCACGCTTCCAAGCCCGGAGTGTACACGAAATTCCCGCACAAAACGCCGCGTTCCCGCAGAGAAAGATTATTCCTCGCCGATAAAGATTATTCCTCGCCAATGAAGTTTGTTCTTCGCCAATGAAGCAAATTTCTCGCATGAAATGAATATTTCTCGCCGATATAGATCCATTCTCGCAGATTAAGAAAGTTTCTCGCAAATTGAGATTCTTCGCTTGCAAGATTTTTTCCGTTCCATGCGTAATTCGAAGTTTCTCGTCAAGAATGGCGCGTTACGTGCAAAAAAATTTGCAACGCTTGTCAAAGTCGTTTCATCCTCGCAGAGAAATTTCCAACCTTGCGCAAGGTCGTTTCTACTTTGCGCAAGGTTGATTCTTTCTCGCAGCTTAAGCATCTCTATCGCGCGAAAACTTTCTTCATTGGCGCAGTTTGAGCGATTTGTGCGCAGTTGAGAAAACTTTTGACAAAATCGGGGCGGTTTTGCGCTGATTTTTACCCCCTCCCTCCACAAAAATTTACCCCCAATAAATCCAAACTCCCGCCGGCTGCGTAAGTGGTGATCGAAACTTGTTTCACGATTTCTTTCACTTATTTAAACAAACTTACCCAACCATGTTGAGAAGCAGCCTTCTACGCCTGTGCAGCGCATTGCTGTACTTTGGCTGGGCCTTGAGCGCAAGTGCCTCCTCGCACCGCGAAGCCCCGCTCATCGCCAACGACCCGCTCGCGGACAATACCGATGTGTATGCCTTCCGCAGTCCCGACGACCCCAATACCGTCACGCTGATTGCCTGTTACATCCCCACCGAACTGCCGCACGGCGGTCCCAATTTCCACACTTTTGGCGAAAACATCCGCTATGAACTGCATGTGGACAACGACGCTTCCATTCCCGGCGATGAGGTGACTTACCGCTTCACGTTTACGCGAAGCAACCAGGATCCAACCACCTTCTTCCGCATTCGCCTCGGACAGGAAAACCTGTACACGACCTACAAATGCGAACGCAGCACCGACGGCGGACAAACCTGGACGACCATCGTGACCAACGGCAAGGTGCCGCCGCCTTTTATCGGCGAACGCTCTATCGAAGGTCCGGTGGGACTGAACACGACGTACGCCTCGCTGATGCAGCAGGCCATTACCACGGCTTCCTCGGGCGAAAAGGTGTTTTGCGGACCGATTGATGATCCGTTTTATGTGGATCTCGGCGGCGTGTTCGATCTCGGCAACCTGCCCCGCCAGGGCGGCGCCCAACCACGCGACGGCATCGGCCAGTTCAATTGCCACGCCATTTGTATCCAGGTACCCATTACGACCCTGCTGAAAGCCGGTGTGGCGCCCACACCGGTGAACATCCTCGACGGCAATTTTGTCATCGGCTTCTGGGCCAGCGCCAGTCGCCGCGCCACCCGCACGCTGAATACCAACGGTACCTATACCGACAGCGGCGACTGGGTGCAGGTAAGCCGCCTCGGCATGCCCCTGACCAACGAAGCGGTTATTCCGATCGGATTCAAAGACTACTGGAACTCGCTGACGCCTTATGACGAAATCACCGACACTTCGCTCGACAATTTCTTCTACAATCCCGAACTGGCGTTGTACATGGATAACCGCTTTTTCGGCGCTGCGGTGCCGGCTTTCGCCCCGCTTCGCATCCAAACCAAATCATTGGGCGCGTTCGACTTCGGTTACGGGAAAGACGGCCTTTGGGGATTGAAAGGGTCGCCCGCCGTGGCCGGTACGGCACTGGATGATGCCATTTTCGGCACCCTGTTGCTGCCCGGCCCGGGCATGGCGCGTTCGGTGGATCTGTGGCCGATTTTCCACACCGGTGTTCCGAATTTCCCGCCCTACCAACTGGCAACGGGCAAAAACGGCAACCCGCTGGCGGCCGGCAAACCTTTCATCAACAACTTCCTGCCCAACGGCGGCGATATGCTGCGCCTCAACATGGCAACGCCCGTCACCCCACGCAACGACCCGAATTTCAGTCCGCTCGGCATCGTCAGCGCCGCAGTACTGGGTTTGACCAACCCGACCTATGCTTCCAACGCCAACCTGGAATTTATTCCCAACATGGACGGTTTCCCCAACGGACGCCGCCTTGAAGACGACGTGACTCGGATCGAATTGCAGGCCGTTTCGGGCATTGCCCTGGCCGCTATCGGTTTGTGGTACGACGATTTTGGCGGAACCAACCCGGTGACGCAGGATTTGCTGGATGTACTGACCTACGAGACCGGCGTCAACCAAAACGACAAGGCTTTCCAGCCTTCATTCCCCTACGTGGCGGCTCCCTGGAGCGGCAAGGAAACAGAGTGATTCCGTTTTCCGACCGTGTTTTTGACAACCATCAATAAATAACAACATCAAAAATGAGATCCATTTTCAAAAATAGCCTGGCGGCGCTGCTTCTTTTCGCGTCGCTAAGCACCGCGCTCGCTTCGAGCCACCGGGAAGCGCCGCTGATCGCCGATGATCCGCTTGCCGACAACGTGGACGTGTACGCTTTCCGCAGTCCCGACCGCCCCAATACCATTACCCTGATGGCCACCTATGTGCCGCTTCAGTTGCCGCAGGGCGGTCCCAACTATTATTCTTTCGGGGAAAATATCCGCTACGAAATTCACGTGGACAACGATCCGGCCAAGCCCGGCGACGAGATCATTTACCGCGTCACGTTCGAAATGACCAATGAAGACCCCAGCACCTTTTTCAACATTCGCCTCGGCAAACAAAACCTGAAAATGCGCTACACCCTGGCGCGTTCCGACAATGGCGGCCAATCCTGGGTAAATATCCTCTGGCGCGTGCCGGTGCCTCCCACCAATATCGGTCAGCGCAGTATTGACTCGCCGATTGGTTTGGGCAAATCGTACGAAACGCTGGTCAACCAGGCCATTCGCAACGCTTCAACCGGCGAACGCGTGTATGTTGGTCCGGCGGACGATCCGTTTTTTGTTGACCTCGGCGGCGCTTTCGACCTGGGCGATCTGCCGCGTCAGGGCAGCAACGCCCGCGACGGACTGGCTTGCAAAAACGTGAGCGCTATTTGTATCCAGGTGCCGATTTACACCCTCTTGAAAAAAGGGGCGCAGCGCAGTCCGTCCAACATTCTGGATCCCAACTGGGTGATCGGTGTATGGGCCAGCGCCAGTCGCCAGGCGACGCGGACGCTCACAGCCGGCGATGAATCGTACAGCGGCCCCTGGGTACAGGTAAGCCGACTGGGCATGCCCCTGACCAACGAGGTGGTTATTCCGGTGGGTATGAAGGATTACTGGAACAGTCTGACGCCTTACCAGGAAATCAACGACCAGTTGCTCGATCCGTTTTTCTACAATCCCGAACTGGCCTTGTACATGGACGACGATTTGTTTGGCGGAGCCGTACCGGCGTTTTCCAAACTGCGTATCCAGCGCAACTCGTTGGGCGCCTTTGATTTCGGGAATGGAAAAGACGGTTTGTTCCCGCTGAAAGGCACCCCTGCCGTAGCGGGCACCGCGCTCGACGATGCGGTATTCGGCACGCTTTTGCTGCCGGGGCCGGGCAAACCCCGTTCGGTGGATTTGTGGCCGATTTTCCATACCGGCGTTCCGAATGTTCGCCCCTACCAGTTGGCAACGGGTAAAAACGGCAACCCGCTGGCCGCCGGAAAACCGTTCATTCACAATTTCCTGCCCAACGGCGGCGATATGCTGCGCCTCAACATGGCCGTGCCGCCCACACCGCGCAATGATCCGAATTTCAGCTCGCTGGGTATCGTAAGCGCAGCTGTGCTGGGACTCACCCAGCCGCCTTACAACACCAACGCCAACCTGCAATTCATCCCGAACATGGACGGCTTCCCCAATGGCCGCCGACTGGAAGATGATGTGACGCGGATCGAATTGCAAGCCGTGGCCGGTGTGGCTTTGGCAGCGATCGGTTTGTGGTACGACGATTTTGGCGGCGGCAGTCCGGTGACACAGGATTTGCTCGATGTGCTGACGTACACCACCGGCGTGGAAAGCAACGATGTGCCGTTCAAATCCGGTTTCCCCTACCTGGCCCTTCCGCATGCCGGCGACGGCGATTGCGGCGGCACACCCGCCGATGCGGCGTCTAGGCCCGATGCTTTTGCGGGTGGTTTTAGCGGCTTCAACGATCGTTTGGTCAATTCCGCTCCGGATGCCGTAGTAGCGGCCAACTTCCCGAATCCGTTTTCCGATGCCACGACGATCCGCTATACGATAGAGGCGACGACTGACGTCAATATTTCGGTATTCGACCGCAGCGGCAAACTGATTGAAGTGCTGGTCAACCAGCGCATGGATGCCGGTCAGTACGAAGCCCGTTTTGAAAGCGCCGCTTTGCCGGCGGGTCTGTATTTCGCCAAAATCAGCACGGGCGCCCAGTCGGTCCAGGTGTTGAAATTAGTCAAGAATTAATTTTCCGGTAGCACGGACTTCAGTCCGTCGGGACAAGGGGTTGTGTAAAAAGTCCCAAATCCAATAAATGTGGCAATTTGATTTCTTTCACACAATCCTGACTTTTACTTTTCATATTCTCCGGCTGAGCGGCACCACGATGCCGCTCAGCCGGATTTTCTTCAAAAAGTCGAATAAAAGCGGGGTTATGCTCTCTGTTTTGTCTTTTTACTTGTCCGGTTGGCATAGTAATTCGCCCAACAGCCAGATTTTTCGCAATATACCTTTCGCAGGTTGTGTGCGATGGCGAGTAGTCCGTACTCCACGTACACTTTTACTTTTTCCCGTATGACTGCGGCGTGTGTAAAAAAATTTGAGAGGGTACACATTTTCGAGCCCGACCTCGGAGAGGTCGCATATTTGTAGCCCCCCGGATTCATTCATTACCGACCTCGGAGAGGTCGCACCGCCTGGGGTTAATGTAACAGTTGTTCCACATGAAGGTGACACAAATATTCGACCTCTCCGAGGTCGTAAATCCTTTGGTACCATTTTTCTACAAATATGCGACCTCTCCGAGGTCGGGCTCGAAAATGTGTACCCTCTCAAATCTTTTTACACAACCCCAGTTTCGCGAACGATATAAGTCAATGCAATTTTTGAGATGATGTACCGTCGGGTATGCATTCGAGGCATAAATGCCTCCCGTCCCGACGGACTGAAGTACGTGCTACCGGTTTTTTCTTTTCTGTAGAATTTGGCAGAAGTCCTCTCAGCTGTGCAGCGGTATCATCTTTGACGCCGTTTTGATTCCGTTTCTTTTCCCACCTTTGTGCGTTCCGACCACATTGTCGCATACGTTACACACCAAACTTGTGGCAATAGCGGTTTATACGCCATGTTTGCCCAGTTACTTCTCCTTCCCTTTGCCGCTGCGGCGGTTGTTTTTTTGATTTTAGCCAAAACGGTGGATGAAAGTTATGCCATTGGTTTTGTGCCATTTATCGTGATCGCTGCGCTGATCTTTATCCTTGCACCTCAGATCAACTGGTGGTGGTACAGTCGCCGTCCGCCGGATTTGAATGCGGATTTACAGGCTTTGCTGGCGCGTTTTTGCGGGTTTTACCGCCGGCTAACGCCCCTGGAGCAACGCCGGTTTCGCGGGCGGGTGGCCATGTTCAACATGGGAACCGACTGGGAGCCGCTGGCTTTTCCCGATGAAAAGCTGCCGACTGATGTCCAGCTGGGCATCGCGGCGCAGGCGGTGACCCTTACTTTTTACCGTCAGGAGTTTTTGTTCGATAAATTTGAAAAAGTAATCGTCTTTCCACGCCCCTTCCCTACCCCGGAACATCCGTACGACCATGCTTCGGAACTGCACCAGGCCGACGGATGTTTGTTGTTTTCTGCCGAACAGGTGATGCTGGCATTTGCCAAACCCGACCAATGGTACAATGTGGCGATGCACGAATACGCCCGGGCATTTGTGTTGCAAAACCCCCATGAAGCCTGGCCTGATTTTTCGGCTACGGAGGTTTGGGAGAAAATGAAGGGCATCAGCGGAATGTCGCGCCAGCACATCGAATCGGTGATTGGACTGGCCGGTGTGGACGCGCTGCCCGTCGCTGTTTTTCATTATTTTAATTATCCGGATGCTTTCCATGCTCAATTCCCGGAAGCCGGACGGCAATTTTCTCAAATTTTCTCCCGTCCCGGCAATTTCCCGGAGATTTAGCGTTTCCACTTCGTACTGGAATTTCCCGAAACGCGTTTACATTTGCCTGTCTCACAGGCGCTTCGAGGATTCATTATCATTCCAATTTTGAAAGGGTACACATTTTTAAAGGTCGCACCGCCTGGGGTTAATATAACAGCCGATCCACATGAAGGTGACACAAATATTCGACCTCTCCGAGGTCGGGTTGAAAATATACACCCTTTCAAAATTCAAATCAATTCAGCAAGTAACCAAACAAAATCAATGAACCCCGCCTGATTCATTTCAGGTTCATTCAAATCATTCACCATGAGAAACATAGTCCTATTTGCACTCCTTGTCGCCCTGTTCGCTCAAAGTTGCGATACCCTGCGCAAATCCGGTTCCAGCGCTTCCAAATCCAAAAAAGGCGGTGTGGATAAAACCATCATCGCGCCTGCCGAGTACAGCACCAAAGACCGCAACCTCGACTACATCACCAAGTACAGCCGGGCGGCGGTGCTTTCGATGGATCGTGTAGGCGTACCTGCCAGCATCGTTCTGGCGCAGGGCGTACTCGAAAGCGCCGCCGGCACCAGCGATCTGGCCAGCACAGCCAACAACCATTTCGGTATCAAATGCGGCGGCAACTGGAACGGCAAAACATTTAAAAAAATAGACGACGACCGCGACAAAGACGGCAATCCCATCGAATCCTGTTTCCGCAGTTATGAATCGGTGGAAGAAAGTTTTGTGGATCACGGACAGTTTTTGCGCGATCCGCGCAAATCCACGCGTTACGGCTTTTTGTTCAACCTCGAACGCACCGATTACAAAGGCTGGGCCCGCGGCCTGCAATCGGCCGGTTACGCCACAGCGCCCGATTATGCCGACAAACTCATCAATCTGATCGAACGGTATAAACTCTACGAATTCGACAAACCTGGCGCCCGCCCGCCGAGTTTTCCCACCGAAGGCGGCGGACAAGGTTCGCCCGCCAAACCCGTTGGTCCCGATGCTCCCGGGCAAAAAGCAGAGGCCACCGGCCGCATTGGTCGGGTGAACGATGTTAAAGTGGTGGCTTCGCGCGAAGGCGAAACGCTGGAAGACATCGCACGGGCCTTCCGGCTGAACACCCAGAAAGTCGTGGATTACAACGACCGCGGCTATCCGCCCGGCGTAAAACTGAAACCCAACACCCGCATTTTTATCCAGTGCAAAGCAGAGAAATGGCATGGCCGGGCTACCGAGCATACCGTGCGTGAAGGTCAAACCATGTTTGAGATCGCCCAGGTATATGGCATCCGCCTTGAAAAACTGCTGGCTATGAACGGCCTGCGTCGCGGACAGGAGCCGGAAACCAACGAGGTGGTGCGTATTCGTGGTAAAAACAAGCGCCCCATCAAGGTAAAAGATGGAACCTCCGAAGAACCGGGCAAACCCACCGACTGGCCGGGCAGCAAACCAAAACCCGACAGCAGTCCGGTCGTGGAAGACGGCGAACTGGATTTTGAAATCCAGCCTGAAGGCCCGCACACCACCCCGCAAAAACCCAAACCTGACACGCAAAAACCGCCTACCACCACCCAACCCGGGCAAAAACCGCCGGCTACCAGTACCGACCGGCCTTACGACGAAGACCCAAGTCCCAGTACCGGTAACAAGCCCAAACCGACCGATGACGAACCCGCGCCGCGTGGTTATCACCGGGTCGTCAAGGGCGATACCCTGTTCAAACTCTCCCGCGAATATGGTATCACCGTGGATCGGCTCAAACAAATCAACAACCTGTCCAACAGCGACATCAAAATCGGGCAATTGCTCAAGGTGCAGTAGAGGTTTATGGGGTTTAGCGTGGTTGATGGGGTTTAGAGTGGTTGATGGGGTTTAGAGTGGTTGATGGGGTTTAGCGTGGTTTATAGGGTTGAGAGTGGTTGAT
>JANRLZ010000558.1:0-9092 GCA_033762055.1 Saprospiraceae bacterium | reverse complement strand
GACACCTGGGATCTGGTAGAAAAAGCGTGGCGATAACAGAAAATAATTGATTGTTGAAGCTCGCTCTCCATCATCCGGCTAGAAAATTAAAGAGGCTGTCTAAAGTTTTTTGACGAATTGACTTTTAATGGATTTTGAGGTGAGACAAGGCAAATTTTGCAGTCATAGCCGGAAACTATGATGAAAAATTTAACGCAGTCGGAATCCAAAAGTCATAAAAGGCAGTCGTTGAAAAAACTTTAGACAGCCTCACATATATGAAAATACCACCCGTCTTCTTCGCCATATTTTTTGCCATTTGCTTTTTAGCAAACTGCAAAACGCCTGCGACAACATCCACAGCAATCACCGAAAAAGCCGATCCGCTGGCTGCAGAGCGAAAAAAGTACATAGCACAGATAAATGCCGCGATCGCAGGCAGAGAACAGGTTGCGGTGGACTCGGTTTTTCAAAATCTGAAAGTGTTGGGCGGGTTTCCGGCGGAAAATCTGGTATATGCCATGGAAAAATGGAGCGAAGCCCTGGGAGTGGGTTGCGATCACTGCCATGTACCTAATGAATGGCACCAGGATGTAAAGAAAGAGAAAGAAATTGCCCGGCAGATGGTCAATTTGGGAGAAATGGTCAATGCCGAATTGCGAAAAATTGAAGGCTTAAAAAGTGAAAGACCGGGGATCAACTGTTTCTCCTGCCACCGTGGTGAATTAAAACCGGCCAAAAAGAAGCGCGATTAATGCGCCTTCTTTTGTCAAAAATGGCACAGTTTTAACTATATACTGCCAAAACTGCCTTGTGGCCCGAAACGAAAAAAGGAAGCGCTACATTTGCCCTTATTCCCAAGCGCCGGTTTTGAAGCATGTCAGGAACAACTGTTAGTTCGTCCAACTGTTGCGCGGATTGGACAAACGTTTGGAGCAAAAAAATGTCAGGAACAACTGTTAGTTCGTCCAACCCGATCGAAAGCAATCAGTCGCGCATACAAGTCTATGTGCGAGGCCGGCTGATATGGCTGCTGTTGTTTTTGAACTGCATGGTAGTCTGGTCGCAGCCTGCCGCTTTTTTACATTATACGGTTGCGGATGGTTTGCCGAGCAACGGGGTGCGCAGTCTGGCTGCCGATCGCGTAGGATTCGTCTGGATCGGGACCCTCAATGGCCTGGCACGCTGGGACGGGCAACAAATTGTCGCTTTTAATACACTGGCGCCTCGCGCCGCACTGCCGGAGGAGGATATCAAATTGTTGTACAGCGACAGGCAGGGTTTTTTATGGCTGAAATTCCTGCACACCCCCGGCATGTACCGGATTGACCTGGCGACGTATCGGGTTAAAATTTTTGACGACCCTTTTTTTAATACCCGCGAAACCTTCCCGCCCTGTGCCGTGGAAGACACATCAGGTGATGTCTGGTTTGCCACCCGCAAGGGATTGTCGCGTTATCGCCATGCGACCGGGCAATTTGAATTTTTCCCGCTGGTGTACCAAGACCTCCAGGATATTGTCATTCAGGTCACGATCACCTCCGCCGGTGAAATCTGGGTGGGCAGCAGCAAGGGTATTTTTCGCTTCGACCCCGTATCGGGCAACTACGAACGTGTCCCCCTGTTCGATGACGATCACAAAAACCACATCGTTGCCAGCGACCCCGAGGGCCATCTCTGGATCGGGCGTTGGTACGATGAGCCGAGAGGGGTGATAAAATTCGACCCTGTTCAGCGAAAAATTGTGCAAATTTTTACGAAAAACGACGGCGTCGCAGGCGGTTTTATCAGTACAGAAATATCACGAATTTATCCGGAAGCCGACAAGGTCTGGTTTTGTTGCAACGAGGGCGGACTGGTGAAATACGATAAAACAAGCCGGCAATTCCATCGCTATGAACCCGACGAGTTGAATGCGTCCAGCCTGAAAGCCTGGTCGGTGATGAGCATGACGCGCGACCCCTTTGGCAATTACTGGGTAGGCACCGAGGCGTCGCTCGATTTCTTACCACTTGCCGAAAAGACGTCCACGCTATTTAGAAGAAACCCCTACCAACCGCAAAACAGTTTGTGTTTCTCCAAAACGAATACCGTGATGGCCCATTCAGGCGGTAAAATGGTGTTTGGTACTGACCGCGGACTGAGTATCTATCATCCGCAAGCAGGAACATGGCGAAGTGTGCAGCTGCCCCGACTGTACAGCGCCAGTTACAACAATGTCATTATTTCGCTTGAAGAAGAAGATGCCCGCAGTTTTTGGGCAGGCACCTGGGAGGCATTGTACCTGCTCGACATAGAAACCGGCGCCGTTTTACGCGAAATTCCTATTGCGGTCAACAATGTCTGGAAAAGCGCATCAATCCCTCACCATTTGTATCGTGATCCGCTCGGCACTTTGTGGACAAGTTACAACGGCTCGCCCCTGCAACGCCTTAAAAACAGCGGAATAGAAGTCATCAAAACACTCTCCGACGACCACCAGCCGCTCAACGATCAGACGCATTGCTTTGCCCCGCTTGACGCACAGTCTTTCCTGATCGGCACATCCGACGGACTGGTGCGCTGTGATTTGCCGCAAACGGTTTTTCAACCGATCCCGATCATCTTACCCGACAGCAAAGGGCCGGCAAAAATAACCAGCTTGATTCGCAGCAAAACGGGCGTTTACTATTTGATTGCCAACGACGGCGTTTATCGTTTTGACCTGACCAATCGGGCGGTAGTTCGGTTGCTGTTGGCATTTCCATTAAAAAAATGCCTTGATCTGATCGAAGACGATCGGGGCGACCTGTGGATATGTGCGGAAAGCGGACTGCTGCGTTATAATCCTGCAACCGCTGAAAGTTTCTTTTTTGATGCGCGAAACTTTCTTTCCGGCAATACCTTTTATCCAATCTGGCTATTTAAAAAATGTGCCAAAGACCGTCAGGGGCGCCTGTATTTTGCCGGCTCATCAGGCATTAGCGTATTGCGCCCGGATGCGCTGGCTGCCAATGCTTCACCGCCGTTGGCACAGGTTACCGAATTGAAAATCAACAACCAGACAGCGGCGCTCGACTCGGCGGTTTACCGGATTTCCAGGCTGTCGCTCGAATGGTGGCAAAACAACCTGACCTTCCATCTTGCTGCGCCGGGATCATCACAACCATCGCTGAACCGCTACGCTTACCAGTTGATTCGCGGGCGGTGGTGGAATGCTGCGCCGCCCGACGAATGGGTGGCAGTGGAAAACAACACCGTGGATTTTAGTAATCTGGCGACCGGTTCTTATTTGTTCCGGGTAAAAGCTGCCAACAGCGACGGTGTTTGGAGCGAGCGACCATTTGAACTGCGCATACGCATTCGACCGCCCTGGTACCAAAGCTGGACAGCCTACCTTTTTTACTTTTTTATCCTGGGGGCATTGGTGTATGGCTGGTATCGGTATCAGCTGCGAACCCGGCTTGGACAAGCCGAAAACGAGCGATTAAAGGAGCTGGACAGTTTTAAAACCCGTTTTTTTACCAATATCACCCATGAGTTCAGGACGCCCCTGACGGTAATTCTGGGTGCTACCGAACAGTTAAAACAACAGTTTGCCCAACGCGCCGAGACGGCCCACCACCGGAGTGTGGAACTGGTGCACAGAAACGGAGAAAATCTGTTGATGCTGATCAACCAGATACTGGATCTGGCCAAACTTGAATCGGGCAAACTACCGCTTCGGCCGGAAAAAACCGATCTGGTGGGGTTTGTACGCTACATTGTCGAGTCATTTCATTCTTTTGCCGCAGGCAAACAAATCCAGTTGCATTTCTTGTCGGATACCGATGAATTGGTCATGGATTTCGACAAAGAAAAAATGCAATCCATCTTGAGTAACCTGTTATCCAATGCCTGCAAATTCACCCCGGAAGGCGGGCATATTTATATTCAGATGGAAAAAGCGGGTGGAAATTGCCTGCTCAAAGTGCGCGATACCGGCATCGGTATTTCAGAAGAAAACCTGCCATATATTTTTGAACGTTTTTATCAGGCGGATAATTCGACGACGAGAAAGGGGGAAGGCACGGGCATCGGGCTTGCTTTAACCCGAGAGTTGGTGCGCTTGATGGGGGGCGAGATCAGTGCGCAAAGCAAGCCGGGCGCGGGTGCTACCTTCCTCATCTCCCTGCCGATTGTGAACACTTTGGCGGAAAGAAACGATCAACTGCCCGTCCGGTCGTTCGTACCTGCCGAGGCGCCTGCCCAAGCTGCCCTCGCAGGGTCAAATGATCCGGAAAGGCCGTTACTGCTTGTGGTGGAAGACAATGCCGACGTACGGGAGTTTCTGCTTTCCTGTGTATCGGACCGTTACAACATTGTGGAAGCCCGTGATGGCCAGGAAGGCATTGAAAAAGCGCTGGAACACGTGCCTGATCTGATTGTCAGCGACGTGATGATGCCGCGAAAAGACGGGTTTGAATTGTGCCGCACCTTGAAAAACGACGCGCGCAGCAGCCATATTCCGCTCGTTTTGCTGACAGCGAAGGCCGACGTCGGCTCGCGTATTGAAGGGTTTGCGCGTGGCGCCGACGAGTACATCGCCAAGCCTTTCCACCGCGAGGAGTTATTGGCACGTTTGCAGAATTTGCTCGAAAACCGGCGGCGTTTGCAGGCGCGATATGCCACCCTGCCTTTGCCAGCGGTAAGCGACGATCCGGATTTACAACCGGAAGACAGTTTTCTCCAAAAAATGCGGGAAGTGGTAGAACGTCACCTTTCGGAGGTTGATTTTGAAATGCCGCAACTCGAACGGGCCATGGGCATGAGCCGCAGCCAGATTTTCCGTAAAGTAAAGGCCCTGACAGGGCGCTCGCCCAGTATGTTCATCCGCTCCGTTCGGCTGTACCGGGCCAAGGAATTGCTGCGTGATCCGAAATTGAGTATTTCGGAAGTGGCATACGAAGTAGGTTTCAGTACGCCTGCCTATTTTTCTACGGCTTTTCTGGAAGAATTTGGAAAAAATCCGACGGAATTCCGGCAAGGCTGACGCAACACACATCTTTTTGATAATCAATACTTTCGGCTATGCTGCAACACCGTGTTGCAACATAGCCGAAAGCATTTTTTGCACCATGCAACCCCATCGAAAGTGAATGAACGATGGCTGAAAGGGGTGCGGCATCCCTCGCCCCCACTTTTGTCTCCGAAAGCAACATTCATCTCTCCGAAAGGGCGGATACCCCCCATTTACTTGCGGGAATCCGCCCGCTTCGGAGGCAATGAATCGAACAACATTTCACCACTTTAAAAATTTCGGAAGATGAAAAAGCAATCAATTATCCTGCTGTTGATGGTATTCCTCCTGAATGTGCTGCGTATGTCGGCACAAGTAGAATACAATCACGACGTACTTTTCTCCAACCAAAACCAAAGCCTCTTTGGGCCGGGCAATGCCGAAGTATTGGAAAAATATTTCCGCATGTTGAAAGACAACGGCCAGGAGGCTGCATTTTATGCTCCGATTGAATTGGGCGATGTGCTCGACCTCGATGATTTCGGACAGTACGGTTTCGAATTCAATACCAAGTTCGGGATTAACTTCGACCTGTATGCCCGTTACAAAATCAATTCGGGTTCTGCTTCCATCGAATATCCGGTAAAGGTCAATTTCACAGTACCCAGCGCATCCACCTTCGGATGCAGCGAGGAAGTGACGATTAAAACCGGATTTTCAATGGAAAATGAAAGCGAGTATGCACTGGATGTAGAAGAACCGCAGGCCGAATTTGCTGTTGGCGCCGAATTTGACCAGGGCTTTTATTTTGGCGGGCGCGTTTGTTTTGTGGATTGCGCCAATTTCCCGGAAACAGATATCGGCAACCCTTCCTTTAAAAATGCCGACAACAACAACTGGAGAAACCGCCTCAAACAAGGCGAATATGATTTCTTCCGCATCAGCTCGAGCCAGGGTATTCAGTTCCCCTGGGATTTGTACGGCTCCATCCCTAATCCGGGTCTGCCCAATCTTTCCCTGCCTTTAAATACCGACGACTATCCGATCATTGAAAATGTAGCCAAACTTTCCGGCACTTTCGACAACCCCCTCAATGGCGCCGACGGCCCCGATGAGCTGACTGGTGATGTACTGGCCAATCGCACGGATTTCGCGTTCCTGCATGCAGAATTCGACCCCTTGCAGTTCCAGCAGTATTTTACGGGCATTCCCCTGACATTCAGTTTCTCCGCCGGCCCTTTCAGCGCCGAATTTGCCCTCATCTCCATCCCCTTGATTCTGGATGGCAGAATGGATATTGACTTTGTCTTTGACCCGAATATTGTGACCGACCTCAACATGGGCCAGATTGTGGAATGGCGTGAAATGGATGGCGCAACAGAAGTACGCGCCGGCACCTCGCAAATCATCCAGAATTTCAAACTGGGACACGACCTGAAGGTGATGTATCCGAATAACCAGCAAATGAGCATCGCTCCCACACTGAAAATTGACAACCAGTTCAGTTCGCGCCTCGAACTTGATTTTGATGTATCGCTTGGCATTAGAGTAATGAAAGGAGAAATAAAAATGGATGGCATTACCGAAGATGATCCCGGTATCAATATCCCTTTTGCAGTGGTTGACGAACAGATTCCGCTGGGAGATTTCTCCATCCCCGTTTTCGACAGCACGTTTACCATGGGCGGTTTTACCAATAAACAACTGCCCCCCGTCGTACTTACCCCCGACATGACGCCGCCGGTACTTACCCCGCGCAACATCAATGCCTACATCCCCGATGCAGGCGGCCCGGCCGTAATTGCGCCCCAGGATGTCGTACTGTCGGCGGTTGACCAGCATGGTGGCGCCATCCGTTACCTGAGCGTAACGCCCAATTCTTTCGAGTGCAGCCAACTGGGCCCCAACACCGTACTGGTAACCATTGACGACAGCCGTTGCAACCCGACTTCTGCCAACGCGATCGTGACCGTTATTGACCGCACCAAACCGCAGGTCAACTGCAAACCCGTCACCATCTACCTCGACGATCAGGGATTTGCCTCCATCCAACCCGCCGATGTTTTCCTGAATGGCTGGGACAACTGCGGTGCTGTCAACCTTCAATCCCTCTCGGTTCAGAACTACGACTGCGACGACCTCGGCGCCAATACCACCACCCTCACCGTCAACGACGGTCACGGAAACACCAACACCTGCAACGCAACCGTTACAGTTGTTGACAACAAGCCCCCCGTATTGGTCTGCAAACCTTTCACCGCCTACCTCGATGAAAACGGACAGGCGCCGGTGAATGTCAACAACCTGATTCAATCCGCTACCGACAACTGCGGAACAGTCAATTTTACCACCGCATTCCCCATCATCTACAACTGCGCCCAGATTGGACAGTACAACATCGTTGTCAATGCCAACGACGGCCACGGGAACAACGCCGCCTGCACCGCCACCGTCACGGTCGTGGACGCCATTCCGCCCACTGTGGTTTGTAAATACAAAGTGGAAGCCGTTTTGAACGCCAACGGTCAGGCCAGCATCACCCCCGTCATGGTATTTGAAAGCGGCGCCGACAACTGCGGACAAGTCAACCTGCAATCCGTAGTGCCCAGCACCTTCAATTGCAGCAACCTCGGCGCCAACCTCGTCACACTGACCGTCAACGACGGCCACGGAAACACCGGCACCTGCCAGATGAACACCCTGTCGGTGGTGGATATCACCCGTCCGACCGTTTTGTGCCGCAACGTGACCCTTACCCTCGACGCCAATGGACAGGCTACCCTCAACACCGCCCAGGTCAACAACGGCTCATTCGACAACTGCACCATCACCAGTATGGATCTGAGTCAGACTGCCTTTACCTGCCAACACCTCGGCGCCAACACCGTTACCCTGCGTGGTTTTGATCAGAGTTTTAACGAAAACCAGTGCACGGCTACCATCACCGTCCGCGACCTGACTGCCCCGGCAGCCAAATGCAAAAATGTAACGCTCGACCTCGGCCCCGACGGAACGATCCAGACCTCCGTTGCTGCAATCAACGACGGCAGCACCGACAACTGTGCATTTGATATGACAGTGATCGCCGGCAATCTCAACTGCTCGCATGTCGGCATCCCGCAAATGGTGACCCTGCGCGCCATAGACGGGAGCGGCAATAGTTCTACTTGCACGGCCATGGTGACGGTGCGCGACGTAACGCCGCCTACCACCCTGTGCAAAAACCCCACCATTTATCTCGACGACGACGGGCACGCCACGCTCAAAGTTACCGATGTAAACAACGGCAGTTCCGATGCCTGCGGCATCGCGCTGATGCGCCTGGGACAGGAAAACTTCGATTGTTCAAAAGTTCAGGGTTCTCCGCGTCCGGTACTGCTGACGGTCACCGACATCCACGGCAACCAGGGCTCCTGCATCTCGCATGTGACGGTAAAAGACGCCATCGCACCCACTGCAATTTGTGAAAATACCACGGTGTATCTGGGAGCAAGCGGCTCGGTGACGGTGTATGGCGCCCAATTGGCTTCGGAAAGTTACGACAACTGTGAGGTATGGTCGTATGCCCCCGTTGCCCGGGTGTACACTGCCGCCAATATCGGCGCCAATAACCTGATTATCAAAGTGCGCGACTGGAGCCAGAATATATCCAACTGCACTTCTGTCGTCACGGTTTTGCCCTTCAACAATGGATCGCAGGACGGCGCAGCCGGCCGTGAAGAAAGCAAGGAGGACATCCTGCCGACCGATTTACCCATCAGTGTATACCCGAATCCGAGTTCCGGCGAAGTGAATATCCGTTTCGACCTGGAAGATGCTGCTGCCTGCACCATCCGCGCATTCGACACCAGCGGCCGCCTGGTGTTCCAGCGCCAGGGAGAAGGATTGAAAGGAGAAAACATCATTCCAATCACTTTGCAAGGCGTTGCTCCCGGTGTTTACCTGCTCGAAATCACCCTCGGCAACGTAAAAACCACCCAACGACTGGTCGTGAATGAAAGATAAGATGTGAAGGATGAGGGAAGAATTTAGAAAGTGGATAAAGCGACGGGGACGTCACGCTGACATGTTTGATAGGTGTGGGCCCGCTTCCCCAATGGGACACACCTGTGGTTGATGAGGTCATCGCCTTACA
>JANRLZ010000557.1:0-3354 GCA_033762055.1 Saprospiraceae bacterium | reverse complement strand
CGTGTAACCGTGTCCGGTAGCGCGATTACGGATGAATTCGTGGATGATTTCAGCTTCCACTTCATATTCCCAGACGCCGGGTTTGACAAATTTAAGCACCCGTTTGAAGGCTTTTTCAGTAATGTCAATGGCCTGCTGTGTCGCTTCAATTTCGGCCGGCATTTTCACCGTCATCAGGCGTTTGAGTATGGGTTGAGCACGGTGCAGCGTATGCGCCGGGTAGCGGGCCTGGATGCTTCGGGCATAACGCAGATCACGAAACTCAACGGGCGATAGAAAGCGGTCGTTCTCGTTGAGATTCAGATAAATACCTTCCGAAAGCAGGATGAGTTCGTTGATTTCCTTTTCGGCTTCATCCAGAAAATACACCTTTTCGATGCCCGATGCGGCGGCGGCTTCTTCCTTGGTGTATTTATGTCCTTCCCAAACCGCCAGGTATTCGTTGGTACGGCGAATGAGGAGGACTTCGCGGTGTCCTTCTCGCGGACAATCGGGGAAAAGCAGTACCATACTTTCCTCCTGATCAATGCCGCTTAGCCAGAAGAGGCCGGCATTTTGTCGGAAATTGTGGTACTGGTCGCCTGACCGCGGCGCCTGGTCGTTGGAGTTGAAAATGGCGACGGTACCCGGATTCATTTCCCGCATGAATCGTTCGCGGTTGGTTTTGAACAGTTGGGGGGAGAGCGGTTGATATTTCATCCTCTTGTAAAAAATTTGAAATGCTGCTGGATGGGTGATTTTTGTGTTGAAGCCGAAGCGCTCCGGTTGTATGGTCGTTATTACATGAAAACGCCGGCCAAAGTACGGGTACTTTTTTCATCCTTCCGAATCCGTTCCTGCCCAAAAGCCGCTCTTTCGTCCATCGTTCGACTTTGCGGCAATTTTTTTACCGGCCAATTTGCCGAAATGCTACTTTTGCCCGGCGAACAGCCTTCTTCTTTTTCATTCACACACATCATTACAAAAAAATGTCCTTTCCTGCCAACTGCAAATACACGGAGGATCATGAATGGGTCCGCATTGAAAACGGCAACATTGCTTATGTCGGCATTACCGACTACGCCCAGGGCGAACTCGGCGAATTGGTGTACATCGAAGTGGAAACCGTGGGCCAAACTGTGGCCGCACACGCCATCTTTGGTACGGTAGAAGCCGTAAAAACCACCTCCGATCTGTTTATGCCTGTTACCGCCAAAGTGCTCGAATTCAATGAGAAAGTCGGCGACACAGGCGACCCCTCGCTCGTCAACAGCGATCCTTACGGCGACGGCTGGATTGTAAAAATTGAAATTGCCAACCTGTCTGACCTCGACGCCTTGCTGGATGCAAAAGCGTACGAAGCGCACGTTTCCTGATAACGTTTATTGCAGATTTCAAGACAGCGCGAAGTTCCGAACCGGGAGCTTCGCGCTTTTTTTTATAAAACACCTATACGCAAACGAACGTGTTTTGCGGCAATAACAGGGTTCAAATGGTTGAAAATCAAACCGGTTTATCCGGTTTATCATATAAATCTCAAAAAATCCGGAATAAATTTGAACGTCTGTGCCATCGCTGTGTAAACATAAGCATTCACTCCTGCTATCAGGTTTCCCTGCTAACGTTCACACAAAAACTTTTCACGTATGAAAAAATGGATGCTTTTTCTGTTGCCGGCACTTTACTGCCTGCCTCTTTTCGCCAACAGCGGCGATTTTGAAAACCGCTTGCGCGAGGCCGAACTGGCCGGCGACGCACAACGCGCAGAAGCCGTTTGCAAGGAATGGCTCGCCAGCGGACAATATTCCGCCGGATTACTCAACTGGAATTACAATGCCCTGATGTCGGTGGAAGAAAATGCCTTGCTCTTTACCCAGCAGGAAAGTGACACGTACCCTGCGTTGCTGCTGCAATATGCCCTGGATGTGCGCCCTGATGTGCGGGTACTCAGCATTCAGTTGCTCGATAACGCGGCGTATCGCTCGCTGGTCATCGGCAGCGAAGGCTGGAACTGGATACCGAAGGATTGTAGCCTGAAAGAGATGATTAGCCAACTGTTACAACCCAAAACCACGCGCCTGTCGCCTGCCAAACCGATCTATTTTGGCAGTATGACCCACAAAAATCAGTTGCCGGCAGGTACAGAAAAATGGTACCTCACCGGACTCGCCATGAAATTCAGCAATGCGGCTTTCGACAATGTGGCGGCGCTGCGCAACAACTTCGAAAATCGTTTCCGTACGGATTACCTCGAATTCAGTTTTGAACCGGAAAAAGACCCGGAAACATTGGCGCGCGTCAATCTCCACTACATCCCGGCATTGGTGCTCCTGCATCGTCACTACACTGCCGCTGGGGAAACGGGGAAGGCAGATCGGATTCAAATCCTTGCTTTGCGCATTGGCGAAACAGGCGGTCGTGCCGCTGAAGTGCGCGCCTTGTTTGCGCCGGAGACCCCTGCCAGCCCGGTACTATCGGCCCTTACGCCAAAAATACTGGAAAAACCCATGAAAAAAGTCAGTCATAACCTTTACGCCGCCGAAACGGAACTGACCAACGCGCAATACGATGCATTTTTAACCGATTTGGTGAAAAACAAGGATTTTGAACAACTCAACCTGTGTAAAACCACCAAAACGGACTGGATTTCTCTGCTTCCCAAAGAGTTACAAACCTTGTCGCAACAGCAACTTTTCCGCCACGGCCATCCCGACGACCCCGAAATGCCGGTGCAGAATATCTCGCACGAAGCCGCTCTTCGCTACTGTGCCTGGATTACACAGGTGTACAATGCTTCGCCGGAGAAAAAGAAATTCAAAAAAGTCATTTTCAGATTACCCAATGAGGCCGAGTGGATGACGGCAGCGCGTGGCGGCCTGCCTGACTTGCCCTATCCCTGGCCCGGCGGTTATACCGTTCAAAATTCCAAAGGCTGCTATCTGGGCAACTACAACACAACGGAACCCTGCGGCGATTGCCCGGAACAAGCGCAACCGGTGGCCGATGTTGCCGGCAACCCGATCGTCTCGGGGGCAAGCCCGAAAACAACTGCTGCAGATATTCAAAAACTGCTCGGTCCCTTGTACGACGGCGGATTCTTCACGGTGCCGGCCGCCTCCTATTATTCCAATAAATTCGGTTTGTACGCCGTGTCGGGCAATGTCGCCGAAATGCTCGATGAAGCCGGAAAAACCAAAGGAGGCAGTTGGCAGGATGAAGCCTATTACGGACAAATATCGCCGGTGAAAAATCATACATTACCCAGTCCGGCCGTCGGCTTTCGGGTGTTTATGGAAGTGATAGAAGAATAGACTTGTTACCCGACGAAACGGGAAAAACAGACCATGACATTCTTTCGCCAAACATACACGGACT
>JANRLZ010000556.1:0-9720 GCA_033762055.1 Saprospiraceae bacterium | reverse complement strand
CAACGAAGATTTCGCGGATTTTATGCGAAAGACGCAAACCGGTACTCCCTGTACCGGAGCGAATGTTTTTTTGTTGAAAAAACGCCATATACCGGGGCGTCTTTATCACACATGCACAGACTGGCACTACCTTTGCCGCAGGAAAGCCTCCACATCCCGGTTCCGATACGATGGATTTTAATTATTTGCTTCAAATTTTATTGCGCCGCAAATGGCTCATTGTCGGCGTAATGGCAGCAGCAGCGCTTGCCACTTTTTTATTTATTGGACAAAAACCCGACCGCTACAAGTCGGCCGTGGTGATGGCAACCGGCATTGTGAATTATAAAGGGATCAATTCCGATAATTCGGATGCTTTTGTGCAGCAATACCAGGTGGAAAATGCCTTTTCCAACATGCTCGAATTCGCGCAATCGCGCGCTGCGATCAAATTGGTGACCATCGAGATGTTGCAACACGATTTGGGCGACAAATCCCGGGCATTCCGGCAGGCGAATCTTTCATTGTCGAATTTTACCCCCGAAGAAGAAAACACCTTGCGCTCCGCCCTCCAAAAAATACAACTCGACAGTCTGGAAGATCCCTCGTTCAGCCCTGAATTTGATTTTCTACTCGACAAAATAGCGCGCGCCTACGGATACGACAACGACGCGATACTGCGCAGCCTCTCCGTAAAACGCAAAGCGCAAACCGATTACCTCGACGTGGCGCTCACCACCGAATCGCCGGCCCTGTCGCAATATTTGGCCAACGCCTATGCGAAGCGTTTTTTGACCTACTATTTTAATTTGCTGGTACGCGACAAGCGAAAAAATGTGGAGTCGTACACCAAACTTGCCGAAGAAAAAAAGGCCGTGGTGGACTCGATTGCCGACCTTAAATTCGAATATCTCAAACAAAAGGGCCTGCCGGTGCTGGGCAAACAAAGCGAGGAACTGGTGGCACAGATCACCAAACTCGAACTCGAACGCCAGCGCGCCGCCGCCCGCAAGGTAGCTGCTGCCGAATCGGTCAACCGCATTAAAAAATACGAGGGCGACCGCGAATCGCGCGACGCCCGTGAAGTGCAAAGCCGCCTGCTGGAAAAAAACAATACCGCAGAAAAGATGGAACGGGTGCGCGAACTCACGCGCCGCAGCGCAGAAGCCGGCGGCAAAGACGCCGATCTCGAAGCCGAACTGGCCGAAGCCAAAAGCGACCTGGAAGAAACCATGCGCTCCTCCGCCCGCGCACAAGGCCGCCCGCGCAGCGAAGAAGCCAAAAAGACCCGTGAAGAATTGTACAAAGACCGCGTATCGGCCGACCTCGACCGCATAGACGCCGAAGAAAGTTATACCCGAACCAACAACGAAATTTATACCCTCAAAAACAAACTCAGCACCATGGTGGTGAGCGACGAGGTGTTTTCCAAACTGCAGGCCGAACAAGACAATGCCCAGCTGGAATTCGACAAGGTAAACGACGAATTTATCAAAGCCAAACTGACGCTCGAAAACGCCGAAAACCCCTTGTCCATCGTCCAGAATGCCCAGTTACCCGAATGGCCCGAACCCGACCGCCGGGTATTGATCAGCTTGTTTGCCGCCATTGTGCTGGGCAGTTTTACCGTGATCGGACTGTTTTTGCTGGCTTACATGGACAACACCCTGCAGTCGCCCGATTTGTTCAAAAAATACACCAATAACCTCCCGCTGCTGGGCGTCATTCCGGCCATACCGATCAAAGGGCTGGATATGGCGCGTATTTTTTCGACCCGCGAGCCAACAGCGGCGGAGACGGAATTCAGGGAAAACTTGCGCAAGATCCGCGGACAAATGCTGGCCCAGGGCGCCGGTGTTTACCTCCTGACAAGCACACAGGACAAGGCGGGGAAAACATTTGCGCTGTTGTCGCTGGCCTATTCGCTGGCCTTCAACAATAAAAAGGTGTTGATGCTCGACACCAATTTCAAGGCGCCGTTGCCGGAGTCGTTTATTGACCAGCCAACGCCCAGCAAGGATCTGCTCAATCAGGCCATCAAAAACCACGAGTTGGCGCATGTTTTTCAAAGCAAATCAAGCGGTGCAGCGGCGGAAGATTCGCCTACGGTGGATGTGCTGGGCAACACCGGCGTACACCAGTCGCCCGCCGAACTGCTGGAGCCGGCTCGTTTTCAGGCATTTTTAGCCGAATTGCGCGAACACTACGACTTTATCCTCCTGGAAGCCGCGGCGCTCAATCGTTATTCCGACGCACGCGAACTGGCGCCCTATGCCGAAAAGGTACTGGCGGTTTTTAATGCCCATTCCACCCTCAAAGCCGCCGATCAGGAGTCGCTGGAATACCTCCGCGGAATGCAACAGGGCCAATTTGGCGGCGCCATTCTGACCGAGGTGGAGCGGCGGAACACGTAAAACAACTGATTTTATCACCAACCCTCCTTCTTTTTTTCCATGAAAAAATTACTGCTCTTTCTTGTTATGTCGGCCATCACGGCAATGCCTGCCTTGGCCCAACATGGCAAAATACAACCTGCAAGCGGTGGAAACTCACCCTCCCAGCCACAAATTTCCTGGCCCGGCAAAGCGCCTGTCCCCCCGGCCGTACAACCCCTGGGCGCAGCGCCGGTTCGCCCGCAACCGCAGACCGCTCTGCAACCGCTGCCAACGCCGTCTGAGGCAGAAAATATCGTGGTAATGCGCGCAGAAAACGGCATGCCCTTCTTTTTTGAAGGTAAAACCGCTGCCTCCACGGCATCCGGTTCCGAAAGTCAAACACCCGGAGAACGCGCGCTGGCCTATTGCGCCAGCCTGCGTCCGCAGGGGCTGACGGCGCCGTCCACAGAATTTGTCGCCCAAAGTATTCAAACCGACGAACAGGGCAATACCCATGTGCGGCTCGAACAGGTATTCCAGGGACTGCCTGTTTGGGGTGGCGAGGTAATCTGCCACAGTCGCAACGGTATTTTTGACCGCATGAACGGTCGCTATTTCCCTACTCCGCAGCTCGTTTCCACGACCCCTTCCCTCAACGAGGAGGCGGCTATTCAGACCGTCAAAAACGAAATCGGCGCAAGCCGGCTCAAAACCAACTGGTCGGCAGAAGATTTAAAACTGATTGACGGACAGCCGTTTTCGGCTCGACTTGTAGTTTTCCACCCCGGCGAAAACCTCGCTGCCGAGCGCCTGTGCTGGCACGTGGCGGCCCGTCCCAACCTCCTCAACCGTTCCGAATGGCTGGTAGATGCGCATACGGGCGAGGTACTCGACCACTTCGAGCATACCTGCAATTTGCTGGGACACATTCATGCCAAGACCACCCAACACGCCGGCTGCGAAGCCGAATACCATGCCCCATCCGAACAGGCCGACGATGTGATGCCTGCTACGGTCAATGGCACCGACCTGTTGGGAGTGAACCGCAGTTTCACCAACGGCGGCTGGCTGGCCGGCGGTTTTTATTATCTGGAAGATGCCAGCAAACCCATGTTCAATTCCGGCGCCTCTAATATGCCCGGCGACCCGGTAGGTGTGATTGTTACGCTCGACGCCTTCAACACCTCGCCGGAGGTGCAGAACTTTAATGTAGATCTGATTTCCTCTTCGTCGCCCACTTTTTCCAACCGGCAGGCCGCGATCAGCGCGCATTACAACAGCATCAAAAGTTTTGACTATTTCAGTTCAAAACACGGTCGCAACTCGATAGACGGGGTTGGAGGCAATGTGATCGGCATTGTAAACGTATCGGAAGCCGACGGCACTTCGATGGAAAATGCCTTCTGGAACGGCGCAGCCATGTTTTACGGCAATGGCGGCAGCACTTTCCGTCCGCTTGCACGCGGCCTCGATGTGGGCGGCCACGAAATGACGCACGGGGTGATTGAAAAAACCGCCAATCTGCTTTATCAGGGCGAAAGCGGTGCTTTGAACGAATCGTTCGCCGATGTATTCGGACAAATGATTGACGGCGATGTAAACGACTGGAAAATCGGGGAAGATGTGATGCAAAGCGGCGGCGGCCTGCCTTCCGCGCTGCGTGATATGTCGAATCCGCACAACGGCCAGCCTTCGAACAGTCCGTTCTGGCAACCCGAACATACCAGCGAACAATACACCGGCAACCTCGACAACGGCGGCGTACACATCAACAGCGGCATCGTGAACCGGGCTTACTACCTCTTTGCCACCAACGCCGCAGTAGGTACCACCAAAGCAGAGCAGGTATATTACAAGGCCTTGCGCGACTACCTCGTTAAATCGAGCAAGTTTATTGATTGCCGCATTGCCGTGATCCAGGCAGCTACCGACTTCTACGGCGCCAATTCGCCGGAAGTAGCGGCAGCGGCCAACGCTTTTACTACCGTAGGCATCGGCAGCAACCAGCAAGGTGGTAATTACCTGGGGCAGTTGAGTCCCAACCCCGGCACCGACTATGTACTGGTAACCAGCAACGATGGCAGCGAACTCAAACTGGTGCTCGGCGCTACCGGCCAGGTGGTTAAAACGTTGTACAACCAGGGCGTACAAAGCCGCCCCAGCATTACCGACAATGGCGCCAGCCTGGTGTTTGTCAATGGCGCCGGACACATCATCGGCATTGACTTGAATTACACCACCAACCCGCCCGGTCACGCTTCGGCACAATTAAGCAACGAGCCGGAATGGCGTAATGCGGCGATTTCAAAAGACGGTCGTTTTGTGGCCGGACTTGCAGAATTCCAGGAGCCGCGGATTTACATTTTCGACCTTGCCAGCCCGTTTGGTGATTTTGAAACCTTTTTCCTCTACAACCCCACCTATTCGCAGGGACAAATTACCGGTGATGTGGAATATGCCGACGTGTTGGAGTTCGATTACTCCGGTACCTTCCTGATGTACGATGCGTACAACAGTCTCGACAACATTGGCTACTGGGACATTGGTTTTGTGCAATTCTGGGAAAACGATCAGTTTACCGATGGCGGCAATGCTTTTATCACCAAACTCTTCTCCGGCTTGCCTGAGAAAGTGGGTATCGGCAACCCGACGATTGCCAAAAACTCCCCGTACATCATTGCCTTTGATTTGATTGACCAATCGGTTACTCCGACACGGTACGACATTTACGGCGCCAATTCCGAAACCGGCGATTACGACATCGTGATCGGCAACAACGGCAATCTGGGTTGGCCGAATTACAACCGGCTCGACAGCCGTTTGATGTACGAAAAGTTGTCGGGCAATGTATATGACCTGCGTTTGCAGCCGCTGAATGCCAACAAAATACAGCCGCAAGGTGCGTCGCTTGCATTTGTGGACGATCACTACTGGGGTGTATGGTACGGCAACGGCGCCCGCAGCCTGATGGTGGATGCTTCCGATCCGGAAGTCGCACAAATGGGCCTCCGGATCGCCCCCAATCCTGCAACTGACATGGCACAACTAACCCTGCAAACAGCAGCAGCCACCGGCGCCCAGATTAGTCTGCACAACCTGTTGGGCGAAACCCTCAGCACCCGCTCGGTACAGTTGGCACAAGGCGAAAACCGACTGGATATTTCCCTCCAACAACTCCCCGCAGGCAACTACATCGTTCGGATCAGTACCGACTACGGCGCACTGTCCGCCCTCAAAATAGTTAAAAACTAAGTAAAAATGATAGAGATGAGGGATGAAAAAAATGTTCATCCCTCATCCTTCATCCCTCATCCTTCATCCTTTATCCCTCATCCTTCATCCCTATCATACTTGCTTCCATGAAGGCGCCGGCTTTGATGCGGGTTTCGCGGAGTTCGTTTTCGGGGACGGATTCATAGAGGAGGGTGGCGCCGGCGCAGAAGGAAATCAGTCCGTCGCGTATGTGTGCGGTTCGGATGGTGATAGCGGTGTTGACGTCGCCGTTGAACAGCAGCCAGCCGATACTACCGCCGTAATAGCCGCGGGTATGTTGTTCAATTTCTTCAATATAGCGCATGGCGGCGACTTTGGGCGCCCCGGTAAGCGTGCCGGCATTCAGACTGGCAATGAGCGCATCGAAACCGGTGTAGCGGGGCTGTAACGCGCCGCTTACCTGTGCCACCGTGTGCGTGACGTGCGAATATCTCTCCACAATACGATAATGTTCAATCTCGATACCCGGCTGACAAATCCGGGCCAGGTCGTTGCGTCCGAGGTCAATGAGCATATCCAGCTCGGAATTTTCCTTGGGGTCGTTTAGCAACTGCATCATCAGCCGGTGATCTTCAATGGGATCGTTGGAGCGCCGTATGGATCCTGATATGGGACGGAGGGTGGCGCGGCCGTTTTCGTAGCGCAGCATCAGTTCGGGACTGGCGCCCAGCAGGGTTTCGTTGCCAAAGTCAAAAAAGAACAGGTAGGGCGAAGGGTTGATGGCCTTGTAACGTTCGTAAAGCGGCAGCAAATCGCCGCTGCAGGTGGCGGTCATTTTGCGACTTAATACGATTTCAAGCAGTTCGCCTTCGTTGCACAACCGAATACCGTGTTGTACTTGTTGGCGAAAGGTTTCATCATCTGGACTTGCCACAAATTTCCCAATGCGCAGCGACCCATCCGACAACGCGGGGTCGCCCGACAAGTGCGCTGCGCCCGACGGGTGTGTGTTCGTTTTTCGGAGCAGGCGGGTCAGATCGTGCTGCGCTGCCTGCTCGTCATGGCGCGTCACGTAAAGCGTTAAATCTTGTGTTAAGTGATTAAACAACAACAGGTTGTCGAACAAAAACAGGTGAAAATCGGGTTCCGTGCAGGGTTTGGCAAAGGGCAGGTCTTCAAATTGATACACAAATTGATAAGCCAGCGCGCCATAAAAACCCATAAAATTTTTGTCGTCGGTTTTGAACGCCGCCAGCAGGCGACGCAGCGGCTGAACGATGTTTTGCCGCTCCATTCGGCTCTCTTCATCACCCCGGAAAGGGGTTTTTGGAATATGCAACAACAGCCGCCCTTCGCGTTCGCTTTCCACAAAACCGGAAAATTCCTGTAAGACAAAATCATAAAAAATTCTTCCACGCGGGTCGAGCAGGCGAATGTCGAGGTGTTCGTCTTTGCCCGTTAACTCCAGTGTGGGTTCAAAACCAATCACCGAAAGCCGGCTCGATTTATCCACGGTGGAGGCGGATTCAAACAGGCAAGTGGGGCCTTGACCCTTCATTTGCCGATAATACGAAATGGCATCGGAATAATTCAGGCGTGCAGTAGCAGTGTACATTGCGGGCGGCGATTATCGGTTTTAATGAACGCGCTGTTTGAACAGCGTTCGTGCGGAGTAGCGTTGTATCAGTACGATGATACAAAGGTTTTCAAAAAAAATCCGGCTCCGCAAGTACAGGGCCGGATTTTTTTTGAAAATGTGTGCCATTTGAAAAAGTTTTTTAACTTTTTCAAAGTCTGTCTAAGCGGCTGTCTAAATAAAAAATCAAGGTTTTACCACTTTTTTCAACAAAATACCGGCATCGCGGCCCGGTATTTCCAGTACCACGGTGTAGTTACCCGCTGGCAAAAGCGCTGTATCCAGTACCAGTGTTTGTTCACCGGCAAGTCCTTTATGGGTTTGCACCATGGCAACAGCGCCCAACAGGTCGTACAACACCACGCGGCCATCAAACTCTTCGGCGCTGTTGAATGAAACATTCAAAACATCGCCAAAGGGAACGGGAGAAACCTGCACCGCCGAAATCATCGGCGGCGATTGAACGCCCACATTGTCGGGACAGGTCAGCGTGCGGCGTACTTGTCCGCGAATTTCGCCATCGGGGTATTCCTGCGTACTGATTTGGAAATAGGCGCCGCCGTCTTCGATCACCGGGCCAAAGGCTGTCATGATTTCGTGAGAGCCGGGGATGATGGGTTCGGTGTTCACAAAGGCGTGCATGGGCAGCCCGTTCATGCCAAAATCGCCGTCGGCCACATAGCCGTCGGTGGGCGGGCCGGAGAGTCCGTCGAAAATGATTTTGTAATTCAGGTAGCAGTTGGCCTGATCTACCGAAGCGACGGCCACGCCAAGCGCATGGCTGTTGTTGGGCGGCACTACCTGCAAACCGCAGAGGTCGAAGAAATAACCTTTTCGCAGGGTATTTTTCATGACGCCGCGAATTTCGCCGTTGGGAAAATTGTTGGTGGTCACGTTGATATACAGCCGGTTTTGGGCAAAATCGGTGAGTTGTGATTCAGTAATCGGGTACGATTTGCCAAAATAACCGGGAACCGGCAGCGGGTCGAGTTGCACCAGTTCGGGGCCGATTTCGCCGGGATTGCCGATATGCACTTTCACCGAAGTAGGCTGGATGGTGTTGATAAATACGAGGGTATTCAGGCTGTCGAGCGTTGGGCTCAGTTGGGTGCGACTAAACCCGAACCCGGGCGTGGGGCCGGGAGGCGGCACCTGTTGCAACCCGTTGATGGGCGCAAGGGATTCAAAATAGCCGTAGTGTTTGATTTGTCCGCGTATTTCGCCATTCGGAAAATTAGCGGTTTTTACCAAAATGTAATAGCGACCTTCGCGGGCTTTTCGCAAAAAATCAGGTTCGGTCACCGTATCCAGCAGGATTAGTCCCTGAATAAAACCTATACCGAATGGATTGGGAATTGAGACTACCAATGGGCCGTTTTCGCCGGGCTGGCCTTCATAAATCCCGATACTGGTAACGGGGCCGCTCAAGCCGCGAACGGTGAACGCATATACCACGTCGGTAGAGCCAAGCGGGAAGTGTATTGCTCCATAGGCAACTGCACTGGCCCCGCTGGCAGGCACTACCTGTTCGCCATTGAACGCCACCTCATAATCGAGGTCGGTTTCGCAAAAAAACTGACCGCGAATTTCTCCATTCGGGTGTGCAGTGGTACGAACTTCGGCATAAGCCCCGTCGGGCAGGAGGTTTTGCAAAAGGGCCGGGGGCGCATCCAACTGGCCTTCAAGCCGTTTTCCAAACAAAATTGGCATTAAATCGAGCAAAACCGGGCCGTTTTCGCCGGTTTTACCCTGCCGAATCGTCGCTTCGATAATGGTTCCTTCCAGGTTCACGTACATGCCCGTCACCGTTACCTTGCTGCGGTCAGGGGTGTACAACAGCGTAACCAAACCACGGCCTTCGGTATTCACCGCCGGGTTGAGTTCAGCGCCGTTCAGTTCGGCGTGAAAAATCAGGTGAGGAATCTGCGCTGTCAGGGGCAAAGCAGCCAAACAGGCAAAAAGAAAAATGTAAAATGTTTTTTTCATGATGAGAATATGATTGAGCGGACGACAAGTCGGACAAACTTACTGCGTGTGGCCATTTTCTCCCCTGTTTCAGCGGGGAAAAAACAGATTATGTGCCGGGTTGGCAAAAATGCCGGTTTTCATACCCCTGCGTTCAATTCTCTACACTGATTCCGCCGGAGTACTTACAATCAAGATGCATAAAATCCCCTTTGCGCTCCTGAAAGCGATGCTCGTAGAGTAATTTGATAAAAAAGGAGCAAACGTTGCTGGTTTGCAGGGTGAATTAAAACCGATGCTATGAAGCAAAAACTTTTCTTCCTGTCGCTGCTGATCTGCGGCGCCCTCCCGGCGCGGGCGCAAATGGGGCCCACCACCGACGCCAACCGAAAAACCGGGTACGCTGTCCGGGTTGAACAAGCGCCTCGCCTGGATGGCGATCTGGACGACGCTTGCTGGCAGGCAGCCCCGGTGATGAGCGACTTCATCACACACAGCCCGGTTTTCGGCAACCCGGCCGCCGAAAAAACGGAGCTACGGCTGGTGTACACC
>JANRLZ010000555.1:0-11472 GCA_033762055.1 Saprospiraceae bacterium | reverse complement strand
TAGGGGTTGTTGAGGCGTTTGGAGGGCGTAATGCGGGTACATTATAACCGACAAACAACAAAAACAGACACAAAAGCAGCCGCCAATTTTTTAGATACTAAGTTGGTTCACCACTAGCTCTTAATTGTACGTCAATATCGTCACCTCCACGCGCTGGTTGCGCTTGCGTCCTTCCGGAGTGGTATTAGGCTCCACGGGTTTGGTCCAACCGTAGCCCTTATACTGAACCCGATCCGGCGAAACGCCCTTGGAAATCAGCCAATCGGCTACCGATTTGGCGCGTTTGGTGGAGAGATCCATCGCCTTGTCGGCGTACGGGTGAAGGTTGTTGTTGGTGTGGCCGCCAATCTCAACACTGATATTTTCGTCATTTTTCAGCATGTTGTAGAGATCTTCCAGCCCTTTTTCACTGGTGCCCAGATCAAACGTATAGGCATCGGCTTTGAAATACACGTCAAGGCGGTAACTTCTGCCGCGTTTGGGTTTTTTCACCGGCTCGGCAGGTGCAGCAACCGGTGTGGGTCTGGCCTCAGCAACAGTCGGCGTTTTTTCCGGCCCTTTGCGTGTTAATGCCGGTTTCTTTTTGCCCTCCGGCATTTTTTCGGGGCCGCAGGTAATTTGCCGGATAGGTGTGGCATTATCAATCAATATATTTCCATTGGAATAAAGCGGCAAGGTCGGATTGAAGGGGTCGTTGGCGCCATAGTAGGCTTCAATAATGATATGCGACCAGGTTCCCTTTTTGGGGCTGAGACGGCACCCGTACGTGAGCCAACGCGGGTGAATGATGACAGAAGATTGGTACAAGACTTCGCCTTTGTGGCAATAGCCGTTGCCGCCCCAGATGATAATTTTTGCCGGAGTGGTAAACCGTACCGGTCGGGTGCTGCTGGCTAAAGGACTTTCATAAGAGGTGTCGCGCCGCAGATCGAGACTGAACTCATAACATTGGTTGACATCGAGCGGTTGGCTGAGGCGTTGGCCCACACTTTCCCAGGTGCCGGTTTGGCGTACAACCAGACCGAGATAGGTGTTGCCATGACGGGCCATTGTTTTTACGTTAAAGAAACCGGGTTGAAGGTCGGGCGGGGTTTCATGGCCGGGGCCGCAGTTGTACCAACCCGGAATGTCAATGCCTGCGCCGGGAACGCCCTCAAACGAAGGATTGGCGAGTTGAATTACGGCGCCTCCTTGTCCCCAACAAAAATAAGAGAAGGTACATAAAATGGCCGTTTGGATGATTTTTGATTCACGAAACATAGCAGTAACTGTTTTGACCTGTTGATTAGGCTCCCGGCAAACGCCGAAAGTGCCGGAAGGTTGCGGCAAAGCCTGTGCCATTTGTACGCTGGGTGACAAATTTGCGTCGAGGTTTGCCGAAATTCAGTGCAGTAACGCCAATCGCCTGCTTTTTAATATCCCTTTTCGATGAATGGCGCGTTAAAGTGGCCAATAGCGCCATACGGACTACCGGACGTCGGGGCCGAAACAGGAGAAAAGAGGCCTTACCAGCGAATCAGTGCACTCCCCCAGGTAAATCCGCTGCCGAATGCCGCAAGACAAACCAGGTCGCCCGGATTGACTTTCCCGGCTTCCCAGGCCTCACAGAGGGCAATCGGGACGGAGGCGGCGGTGGTGTTACCATATTTTTGGATATTATTCCAGACCTGGTCGTCGCGCAAACCGAGTTGGCGTTGTACCATCTGGCTGATGCGCAGATTGGCCTGGTGCGGGATGAGCATGGAAATATCGGAAGTTTGCAAACCGGCCTCCTGTAAGGCTTCGTGAATGACCTCCGGGAACTTTTGTACCGCCAGTTTAAATACAAACTGGCCTTCCATATTCGGATACAGATAGCCTTCCTGCATCATTTTCGGAGTAACAAAAATTTCGCCATAGGTATCGGCGGGCGGGTAGCCGAAATCGGTGGTATCACCCAATCTTTTTTGGTGATAGCCGCCATGGGCGCCGGGATTGATGAAGGAGAGTTTTTCCGCAAAAGTGCCGTCGGCGTGCAATTTGGTACTCAGGATGCCCTGATCGGCCCGGTCGGCAGGCTGTACAATGGCAGCACCGGCGCCATCGCCGAAAATCACGGTTACATTGCGACCACGGGTACTGAAATCCAGTCCCATCGAGTGCATTTCAGATCCAACCACCAGCACATTTTTATACACGCCGGTGCGTACAAACTGATCGGCTATGCTCAAGGCATAAACAAATCCGCTGCACTGGTTTCGGATGTCGAGGGCGGGGGCTTCCTTGTGTGTGATACCCAGTTCGCGCTGAAGCAGCACGCCGCAACCCGGGAAATAATAATCGGGACTCAGGGTCGCGAAAATGATAAAATCAATTTCTTCGGGATGGATGCCGGCGCGTTCGCAGGCCACCAGCGTAGCTTTTGCCCCCATACTGGAGGTAGTTTCCTCGTGTTTGACGCCATAACGGCGCGTCTGTATGCCGGTTCGCTCCTGAATCCACTCGTCGGTGGTATCCATGATTTGGGATAGTTCGGCGTTGCTTACAACGCGTTCGGGGAGGTAAGCGCCGATACCTGCGATTTTGCTGCGATTCATGTATGTGGTGGGGGCAGTTAATGTAAATGGCCTGGAAACAACTTCCGATCAATGAAAACAGTTTCCAATGCCTTGCGGCGGCAAAGTTGGCGAACAATTGTCAAAATTCCGCCTTCGAAATGATCAAACGCACTTGAAAGTAAGTGGTTGACAAATTTATACCGGGATTTTTGTAATTTTCAGGAAAAACAGGCTGGATAGACTTGATTTTGAAGGGTTTGAAGCCAATTTTTTTCGCAAATCGCTTTTTCTTGGTTACGGGGGGGGCGTTTGTATTCACCGAGAATGTTTAAAGCACTGAAATTCAATTATTTAAGAGAAAAAAACAGTGCTTTTCATTCAATTATTCGATAAAGTAGGCGCGCTTTGCCCGACAAGCCGTTTTTTTGCAACGGTATTATTGCATCATACCTATCGTAAAGAATGACATTTGACATACTACTAACCATATTTTTGGTTTGCCTCAACGGCTTTTTTGTGGCGGCAGAGTTTGCCATTGTAAAAGTCCGATACTCACAAATTGAACTTCGGGCACAAAAGGGGAATCGCCTGGCGGGCGTCGCCAAAAACATACTGAATCACCTTGATGCCTATCTTTCAGCGACCCAGTTAGGCATCACACTGGCGAGTCTCGGCCTCGGCTGGATCGGCGAGCCCGTGGTGTCCAAACTTCTTATTGCACTGTTTCACGCCCTCGGTTTTGATTGGTCGGAAGAGCTCGCCCACAGCATCGCCTTGCCGGTTGCCTTTGCAACAATAACCGTTTTGCACATCGTTTTTGGCGAACTGGCGCCCAAATCCATCGCCATACGCAAACCGGAAGAAACCACCCTGGCCGTCTCGTTGCCCATGCGTGCTTTCTTTTTGCTTTTCCGACCGGCGATCTGGCTGCTCAACGGTTTTGCCAATTTTATCCTCAAACTCATCGGCATTTCACCGGTTGACGAACACGAGGCACACAGCACCGAAGAATTGCGATTGCTCGTCAAACAAAGCCAGAAAAGCGGAGCCATCAAGGAAGACAACTTTCAGATCATCCAGAAAGCGTTCGATTTTTCGGAACTGACCGTGCAGCAGGTTATGGTGCCCCGTCAAAATATCTTTGCCCTTGAGGTTGACACCCCCAACGAAGAAATTCTCCGGGAAGTGCTCGAAAGTGGTTATTCCCGTATCCCGGTGTACGACGATGATATTGACAACGTACTTGGGATGGTGTTTGCCAAAGATATTTTCAAAGCCAACATTCAGGACGAAAACTGGGAATTGAAAGGCCTGCTGCGACCGGTACAATACGTATACAATTCCGCCCGCCTCAACCGTGTTTTGAAAGATTTCCAACTCAAAAAAGTACATATCGGGCTGGTCATTGACGAATATGGCGGTACAGAAGGATTGATTGCGCTGGAGGATATTCTGGAAGAACTCGTAGGTGAAATACAGGACGAATACGACGACGAGAAGTCGCCCGTCACCAAAAATGAAGACGGCACCTTTACCATTTCCGGCATTGCCCCCCTGCACGATGTAAACAATCACCTGCCCCTTCCTTTCACCGAAAACAGGCAATACAACACACTCAACGGGCTCATTCTCAATCGTTTCGGTCGTGTTCCGCCCAGTAACGAAACGTTTGTACTCGAACATTACGAAATTACCATTCTCTCGCGAAAGCAGAATATTTTAACGCAGTTAAAACTCAAATTGCTCGACAACGCCAGCGGCGAAGACGATCAGTAAGCATAATGGATATAAAAAAAATTCCTTCCCCCTGTTTTGTGCTGGAAGAGACCCGTTTGCGCCGCAATCTGGAAGTCATCCATCGGGTGCAACGCGAGGCCGGCGTCGAGATCATTCTCGCCTTCAAGGGTTTTGCCATGTGGAGCGCTTTCCCAGTCGTACGCGAATACGTAAAAGGCGCTACCGCGTCGTCGTTGCATGAAGCGAGATTGTGTTATGAGGAAATGAAAGCCGAGTCGCACACCTATGCAGTGGCCTATCTTCCGCGTGAGTTCGGGAAGATCATGCAGTATTCGAGTCACATTACCTTCAATTCCATCGGTCAGTGGAAACGATACAAAAAACGGGTGCTGGGCGCTGATAAAAAAATCAGTCCGGGCCTGCGTGTCAATCCGGGCTGGTCGCCGGTCGGGACCGCTCTGTACAACCCTGCCTCGCCGGGCTCCCGATTGGGTGAGCCGGTCGAAAATTTCAAGGGGAATTTGCCGGAGGGTATTGAAGGGCTGCATTTTCATGTGTTGTGTGAAAGCAGCAGTTACGATCTGGAGCAAGTGTTGCAACATTTCGAGGCGCAATTCGGACAGTTTTTACCGCAATTGCGTTGGGTAAATTTTGGTGGCGGCCATTTGATGACGCGCGAAGGCTATGATGTAGCGCACCTGATTGCCGTGTTGCAGGCTTTTCGCAAACGTTGGCCGCATTTACAGGTGATTTTGGAACCGGGTAGCGCCTTTGCCTGGGATACCGGCGTGCTGGTAGCCACGGTGCTGGATATAGTGAAAAACAAGGGGGTGCGTACGGCCATCCTCGATGTTTCGTTTACCGCTCACATGCCTGATACCCTGGAAATGCCTTATCGCCCACGGGTGCAGGGGGCGAGCGAAAAGGCAGAAGGAAAAAATCGCTATCGCCTGGGAGGGGTGAGTTGCCTGAGCGGCGATTTTATGGAGGAATATGCGTTTGAAAAACCCTTGAAAACGGGCCAAAAGATCGTGTTTGAAGACATGATTCATTACACGATGGTAAAAACCACCACCTTTAACGGAGTAACCCATCCCGCTATCGCCATTTTACGCCCCGATGGAACCCTGGATATTGTGCGGCGTTTTGCCTATCGGGATTACAGGAACAGGTTGTCGTGATTGGGCATAAATAAAAGTATTTTCCCAACATGAAGCCATGTAGCCCCAACTTTGCATATCGTAGAAGTTTGAGCCTGTTTTCAAAAAATTGAAACAGACTCCTTTCACAAGAAGTCTGAAGTGTTCAACCGCAGTTTCACTACACCATGCAGCGGTTAAAATGATACGTGTCGACAGATCTTTTTTGTAGAACCACACCCTTACTGAATATGCACACAAGATTATCTCTCCCCTTTGCCCTGGTCATTACCCTGGGCATTGCCCTCTGGTCGGCTTGCAAGAAGTCCGACTTCGAAAATGCCGAACTGGCCGATCACACCGCCGAGTTCGCCTTTCCACTCTTCAGCACGGAATTATTGCTCAAGGATTTGCTGTTCAACCTTGAAAATGACTCGCTGAGCGACGATACGATTTTTGTCAACCCAGACAATACCATCACCCTGTTTTATTCGGGTAACGTCGCAGAAAAACCTGCCAGCGATATTTTCAGCTTTCTCGACACGCTGTTGCCCATTCCCATGCCCGACTCGGTGGTTACCAACCCGATTGACGGACCTGATGGTGTGACAATCCGGGTGGCCGACCTGAAACAAGGCACCATTGGTTGTCTGCTCAAAAATACCACCCCCGATACTTTGCGCGGGTATTTTGAAGTACCGCAGTTAAGTTTTCAGGGCAATGTGTTTAAAGTCAATTTTGAAGTGGCGCCCAACGTTACCTGGACGTCCGGCATTTTTGATCTGAATGGTTACCGCCTGGCGTCGGATGATAACACCCTGACATTCAAATATTTCGCCTACCGGCCCGATGGAGTTCGCGTGCAGGTGCCCAACCCTGGCCTGGGGTTGAATGTACTGGTAGTTGTGCAAGACCTACAGTTCAGTTATGTAGAAGGCTACTGGGGTTTCCAGTACTATGCCCTGACGCGTGATACCATTGAAATTGACATCAACCAGACCGAATTGCAGGGCGACCTGAAGGTGAAAAATCCGAAGGTGACCATGCGCATCATTAATTCCTGGGGCTTTCCCACCCGCGGTGTCATTAAAGACCTGATTTTTATCGGTCAAAACGGTGAAGTTATTCCCCTGGAAAGTACCGTGTTTCAAATTGACAGTTTCCCTTATGTAGATTTTGCTTACCCCTCCTGGGTTTTGGGCGAAGTCGGACAAGTGAAATTCACCGACATTACGCTGGATGAAACGAATTCCAATATTGCCCAGATTTTTAACAGTCAGCCAACCCGTCTCATTTACGAGGTAAATGGTCTGAGCAACGCCCAACTGGATCCCTCGCTCATCGGATTTATTACCGACGAGAGCAATATAAGCCTGCAAATGCGGGTAGAATTGTTGCTCGAAGGTTCTGTGCGAAATTTCGGGGCAGAGCAAACCATGAACCTCGATTTCGGCGATTTCGGCAGCCTCGATTCGGCGGGCATTGAAGACGTGGAATTCAAATTGGTGACAGAAAACGGAACGCCCATTTCAGCGGATATTCAAATTTATTTCCGCGACGAGGCCCAAAACCATCTCGATTCCCTGTTTACCGGCGCTCCGCGTGAAATCATCCGCTCCGCACCCGTCAACAGCGACGGTGTTGCCACCGGTATTACCCGCACCGAAGAATTTGTGCCTATGTCGGCCGAACGTTTCGACCGAATACGCGTGGCAAAAGACGCATTGCTCAAGACGACCTTCACCACAGCCAACAACGGAGATACATTTGTCAAACTCCTGGCTACCGACAAAATTGTGGTAAAAATGGGCGTCAAAGTGCGCAAAAAACTGTGACCCAACCCTCCCCTGCTCACATAAAACAATCGGGCGAATGATTTGCGCCCCTGATTTGCAATGGATATGATCAAATTCCTTTTTAAATATAACTTCTGGGCGAGTTTATCGCTGTTTGCCCTGATGGCAACACCTGCCGTCGCCCAACAGGAACTGATGTTGCACAGCCTCCCCGATGTATGGCACAGCTCATCCACCAATCCCGCATTTTTTCCCGAAAACAAGGTCGTTGCGATTGGGTTACCCGGTATTGGCCTCGATGCAGCGCATTCGGGCAAGATCGCCTATAATGATATTTTCATTAAAGACGGCGACCGCACGTTGATTGATTTTTCCAACGCATTGTCTCAACTTGACCCCCTCAATGAAGTCAATTTCGAACAACGCATCGAAACCGTTTCCCTCGGAATTCGGCTGCCGGGGAAAATATGGTTGCAGGCTGGTCATGCCAACCGACTGAGTGGTGTGTTGCATTACCCCAAAGCCCTGCCGGCCATCATTTGGGAAGGAAATGCCCAGTATATTGGCCAAACGGTAGACATCGCTCCCAAAACCACGATTTCAGACTGGAACGAGTGGTACCTCGGACTGGCCAAAGGATTCGGCAATCTGCGCCTCGGCCTTCGCGCCAAGTACCTCACCGGGGTTACCGCCCTGCGTACCGATGCCGGCCACAACACGGCCACTGTGCTCACCAGCGATGATATTTACCAGCTTACCCTGAATACCGACTACGGATTTCATGCCTCTTCGCTCATTTCCGCCATAGATACTTCCGGTCTCGGTTTCGACCTGAGTGTGGGTGAAATCAGCGGGAAAGCCTTTTCAAAAAATACGGGTTTCGCAATTGACCTGGGCGCACAATTCAAAGTAAATGAACGCATTACCCTTGATCTTTCCCTGCTCGACCTCGGTGGGAAAATAACCTGGACGGAAAACGCCAACTACTTCATCAGCCAGGGCTCCTTCGAATACGAAGGCGCTACCATTCCCGGGGCTGATATCATCAACGGCTCCGACAGCCTTGATTTTTCAACCAAACTGGATACCCTGAACGATATTTTCAACTTCCAAAAAACCGCGCAAAATTTCGAAACCAAACTGCCCTTGCGCGCTTATGTAGGCGGGCGTTACGAACTGACAAAGCGTATTTCATTCAGTGTCAGCGCATTTTTCCAAAAACACGAAGATGAGAAAGCGGCCGTGGCGGTCGGCGCCGGTGCGCGCTGGAAACCGCTCAAATGGATTTCATTGGGCGCTATGTACAGTGTCAACCAACGCTCCGCCGCAAATCTCGGGTTCCACCTGGCACTCAAACCCGGTCCGGTACAACTCTATTTTGCTTCCGACAACCTGCTCAACGCTTTTTCCGTAAAAAACAGTCCGGCCGTAAATCTGCGTGCAGGCCTGGGACTGATTTTCTGATTGCCGGCGCCATGCCTCTTGTTCATTCATCTACCTACCCCGGGGCGCCCTGGTGGCAGCCCGGCGGGCATTTACAAACCTTGCTTCCAGGCCTTTTTCGACGGGTAAAAGGCGTTGATTACCAGAGAGAACGCATCGAAACTCCCGATGGCGATTTCCTTGATCTGGACTGGTTGAAACGAGCCGGTTCCAGAAATTTGGTTATTATCACCCACGGGCTCGAAGGCAGTTCGCAAGCCCAATACTGCCGCGGAACCGCCAAACGCTTTGTTCAGGAAGGCTGGGATGCGCTGGCCTGGAATTGCCGCTCATGCTCCGGCGAGATGAACCGTTCATTTCGGTTGTATCACCACGGCGATACCGACGATATTGCAGCCGTGGTAGGCCATGCCCTTCAATCGGGAAATTATGAAGCCCTGGCCCTGATAGGATACAGCATGGGCGGCAATATCACCCTGAAATATGTGGGAACGCAGGGCGAAAGCCTGCCTCCGGAGGTCAAAGCAGCCGTAGCATTTTCTGCGCCCTGCGACATTCGGGCGGGCGCCGATGTGCTCGACAGGTGGGACAATCTGGTGTATAAAAAGCGGTTTTTACACCTGTTAAAGCAGAAAATTTTGCAAAAAAACAAGCTTTTCCCAGGCAGACTTGATATTTCCCGCCTGAAAAAAGTAAGGCGCTGGCGCGATTTCGACGAGCATTTCAGCGCGCCGATATGCGGATTTGCGTCGGCGGCGGACTTCCACGATCAGGCCTCTGCCAAAAACTTTGTGGCAGGTACACGTATTCCTACCTTGCTGGTCAGTGCAAAAAACGACCCGATCCTCACACCCGACTGTTTTCCGGTGGAACTGGCACAGGAGCATCCGTTTTTATTTCTGGAATTGACGGAGGGGGGCGGGCATTGCGGTTTTACGGCACAGGGAGAAACGGTATTTTCCTGGGCAGAGCAACGCGCATTTACGTTTACAGCAGCGGCAATAAAAAACCCGGCCCTGACTTTTCAGGACCGGGGTTCTCGCCTATGAAGCATAAGACATCTGAACCAAACAGGAGGGTTCTTTGGGTGTGCATTTGTGTAAAAACACTGATTTCCCCTACCGCCGGGCGGAGGGGGAAATCAGTGCCAACATAGACATGCGAGCGGCGCAGACAAGCGCTGCCGGCGAGCAGGAAAATTATCAGTGTAAAGGCAAATTGCCCAATAGGATAAGGGCAATGGCGCAACATGCGCCCAGCGAGGACTGATCATGGGATGATAATCGGTTTATGAAAGTAATCGGTCTGTCCAGTGCTGCTTCAAACAAGGATTAAAAAGTCGGCAAAGCCGACATGAATGCACAAATGTAGGTTTTAAACCCGGCAAATGGGGGATTTTTTTTCAAAATGACGCCAAGACGACACTTTTAGGGTTTACATCGCATAGAAGCCGCCCCACTGGCTTTTGAATTGTTCCCAAAAAGCCACCACTTTGCTGCGTGCAGGAAATTCGGAGTAAATTTCTCCGGCCTTGATGCACTGCAGAACATGTCGGGTGGGCTTGGATACTTCTTCAGGAAGTGCGGAAGGAGAAAACCAGGACACGTCTTTAAATTTTTTGGTTTCCTGCGATTCCGGCTCACCGGCAAAGCGGGAAGCTTTGAAATACAGCACGATAAGAGTCTGGCCTTTGTGTATTTTGTGCCGGTGCAACACATGAACCAGCGTCAAATCTTCGGGTTCAACATGGATATCGGCTTCTTCTTTGGCCTCGCGGGCCAGGGCTTCGCGGGCAAATTCCTGTTCTTCTACATTACCACCAATGAGCGTGTAACGCCCTCCATTTCTTTTGGTTTGCCGGAGAAAGAGCATTTTGCCGTTATCTTCAAGGATAAGCCGCACGGCGAAGATGAGCATAAGGGGCGTCTGTTTATCAGTTGAAAATCAATAGGATAGCGCCCGATTATTCTGCGTATATCGCCAGCAGGGCATTTTCGATTTCTTCTCGCGTGGCTTTTTTGGCGGCCAGTTCTTTCTGTTTTTTGCTTTGTAAAACCCGTATTTCAGACTTCGTTTTTTCGAACAAATCCACCTGATCTTTGCTTCGCAGGATACGGCGGATGCTGGCGAGGGTGCCGGTTTGTACATTTTTGACCTTGGATCTGTACAAGGCCGGATCGCTGGTTTGTAGCGGGGCTATGTCGGCCAGGTTTTTTGCCTTGCGCTGCTGGATGGTGTACATCTGTTTGGCCTGATCGGCGCTCAGATTATATTTGATGGTGAGCGCCTCGGTTTCCTTGCGGATCTCCTGGTCATTAACGGAGGATTTGACGGGAGTTGCCGATTCCTGTTTCTGTGCGAAAAGCGACACGCCAAATGCGAGTGTGAAAAGCGTTGCAAGTATTTTTTTCATATCAAAATCGGTTATTTCATTGTTGACTCTCGGGAAAATGGAGCTTCAAAAGTAGGTACAAAGCAAATGAGCATCGCAAAAAAAATCGGCGCTTATTTTGTATGTTCTGCGACAATAAGGAATGTGACGCGTCAATTCAAATCCTTGATCTCCCGCACTTCCTCCGGACCGTCGCCGGTATCCAGTTTCCAGCCGGCGCCTTCCACCATAAAACGAATCAGATCAAGCATTTTGGCGCCCTGCTCCTCGGCCTGAGGCAACAAATTGCTTTTCAACGCGCTATCCCGGATCAACTCCTTGGCGCGCTGGTTGATCCGGTTGTAATCTTCCGGTGAAAAGGAGGCGAACAACCCTTCCGAAATATCGTAGTAGTCGAGCGTATGATCAATGCTCAGAATTTCCGCTCG
>JANRLZ010000554.1:0-2893 GCA_033762055.1 Saprospiraceae bacterium | reverse complement strand
GATAGATTCTCTGGTCATGTGTGTCTCTACGTTTTGCGGTACAGGATAACCCACTCTTTCCATCAACGTTTCGTAAGGCACTTCGTACAGTTGAGCCAGTTTGTGCAGGTTGAGCGGAGAAGGCTGCTTCACCTTGCCCGTCTCCAACTGGCTGAGGTAGGCATTGGAAATGCCGGTCTGCTTTTCAACCTCGCGCAGCGTCAAGTTCTTAGCCTCGCGGAGGGCTTTAAAATAACTTCCATAGTCGGACATATCAAGATGTTTAGAGCATTGCTAAATTTGTCGAGCAAAAGTAAATAGCATTGCTAAGTTTAGCAAGCAATATGTTGAAATTTTTTTCTGGCTGGAATTAAAAGGGGTTAGATGGGCGTCAGGAGGCATATTTGCTACGTGTTATTGTGGGATGTCACGTGGCGGAGCGCGGCAAAAACGGCACTTGTCGCACCGCTGCTGCGGGCTGGCAAAGCGGCAATGTGGCGTTTTCAGCCACTTTGCCGCGCGCGTTGGCCGTTGTGGGTGAGCTATGCAGGGGTGGTGCGAGACGGGCAGACCCTTTTTCGGGGTCTGTCCGGTGAGCATGGCCCCTGCGCGGGTGAGGGAGAGGCCGGGAAGCCATTATCAGGCAACTGGTTCCGGCGATTTGCCAAACCGGATACCGGTAATGCCCATCATTTGCAATATCAATTTGCCGCACAACACCCGCATCACCTCATTGGCGTCTTCAATTTTCTTATGCTTTCCGGCCAGAAGCCCGCCATGTACAATGTCGTCGCGGAGTTTTTTGATGTCTTTAAAACTGACTTTGGCGCCGGGCCAGTTCACTTGATAGTGCTGAAAAAGTCGCTCAAACTGGTCGTGCATCGGTTTTCGTTTCAGGTTCAAATACTGCCTCGGCGCCTGCTCTAAAAATATCACGCGTTCGCTTTCCTCCACCATTGGCGCTATTTCCCGGATTCGCGCCTGGATGGCTTCGTCCACCTCTTTCTCCGGCGGGATGAACCGATATTTGTCCCTTTCTTTTTCTTTACCGCCACCGTCGCTTCGCAACTGCTCCAAGATGTTGAACAGTATCAGAAATTCAGTTTCGCCCGACACCAAGTAGCAAAGGTTGTACTTGTCAATGAGTCGAATTATAAAATCTGATTTGGGCGAAATGGCGTGGTAATCAACGTCTTGGAGCAGGTCAAATATTTTTCCATGAAAATCCAGATGCCACAAGTGCATCCCTTTTCGAGGGATGATTTCTTCGGCTCGCCGGGTAATTGTGACGGTATGTTCGGGCAGGTGTATCCGGGCAAAGTCAAATGAAATTCGCTCCTGGGCGTACAAGGACAGCAATGCACAAATCAGGTTGGCGTGGTGTAGAACATCTGATTCTGACAGGCTTTCATGTTGAATAAGCAGACGGGGCTCTTTGTGTATTACATAGGTATCCGTCGCGGGGCTTTTTCGGGAATAAAAGTGGTAGTCCAAACGATACTGTACACTCCCAAAATTTTGATAATCACCATGATAATGATACGCTTTCCAAATGTCTTCGCCGTGAAAAGGTGTGAAGCCGTGGTAGGCGTACATTTCTTCAATCAACTTCTTGGCAGAAGGATTCAAGTAAAATTCTGATGCCGGCAATGTTTCCGTTTCACGAGGCTTGAAAACGAGCCGGATGCTATCCAGACCAATGAGGAAATACCGATGCCCGTTTTCATAATTGGCTGTACTCAGCACAAAAGTTGTGTCCCTGCTTTCAGAGAAGTCAATGACCGAAACATCTTCATCTTCGTCAATGGAAAGAACCTCGATGCTTTTGCTCAGCGCAAAGTCATCTTCCTGATCGTGCATCCAGCGGGCAAGTTTGTCGCCGAGGTAGTCTTTGTCGGGATGATAAATTTTGAGGTTGATGCTTTTCAGCCCATCTATTACCAAATGGGCATGATGCACCTCCTGGACAGGTTCAAACTGTGGGGCGGGAAGTATCCGGTCCAGATTAGGGATGTTGAGCCTCATCTGAAAGCAGATTTCTTTGGGTTTTGAGGATTGGGTTTCGTCGGTCATGGCACAATTCCGGGTTTAACTGAAAAAGTAATCAAACTGGATTACGACAAATCCAGTTCCAACAACTTCTTCGCCTCCTGCTTCCGGTCGGCGGCGAGTTGGAGGAGGAAGAGCACCACGTCGAGGTTCCATTTGGGTTTGCCGCCGACGGGTTTGCCCCAGCGGATGAACTGGACGTAGGTCTTCGAGATGTCGAATTTTGTAGCGACCAGTTCGTTGGCGTTGGTGGGCAGCCATTTGTCGGCTTCTTTCAACTTGTCGAAAAGCGCGGCCTGGTCGGGATCGGTGTACGGGTTCTGATATTCTTTTTTCATAGCAGTTACTATTTTGTTGCTGCAAAGTTAGTGTTTTATTGATTTAAAGAAAAGCCTCCAAGCGGCTAAGGCAAATGATTGGCGGAAATAGATGCCGGGGTTAGACAATGTTTTGAAAATCTTGCAAATAGGACCTTTTTTGCCCCAAATAAAGCAGTTACTTTTGTGTTTACAATTTCTTACCCCGGTGTTGTAAATCCTCTCACACTATGCGAGTCCTTGCCACGCTCGCGCCGGTTGTCCTCCTTGTGTTTGCACTCGGCGGATATTCCTGCAAAAAAGCCGATTCAAATCCCTCGGAACCACTACCACAGCCATGCTCCGCTCCGGAATACGCCTTTGCCAGCGCCTTTTGGGACGGGGAGACGATCTGGTGGGGCGATGACACGTCGGCCCATACATTTTCAGGTAAAGCGCACTACTTCTTCGACGAGTACGCGCAGATTTTCACGCTTCGTACACCGGTGGAGGTTTGCCCGGATTCCTTTTTGGTTCTGAAAGCCCCCGACCCGGATTTGTGTCCCTAC